>JBFYWT010000223.1:0-3868 GCA_041310895.1 Desulfobacteraceae bacterium
GGCTTCTGCTGCGGGAACGCGGAGACCGTGGCCGCGTTGAAACGCATTAAGAGCTACCTCGACTACGGGGTGTTCCAGCCGATCCAGATTGCGGCCATCATCGCCCTCAACGGGCCCGAGGCGTGCGTCGCCGACATCCGCGGGATCTACAAGGAGCGGCGCGATGCGCTTGTCCGCGGTCTGAACCGCATCGGCTGGAAGATCTCCAAGCCCAAGGGCACCATGTTCGTCTGGGGGCGGATCCCGGAAAAATACCGCACGCTCGGCTCGGTGGAGTTCTCGAAATTCCTGATCCGTGAGGCCGGGGTGGCGGTCTCGCCCGGCCTCGGCTTCGGCGAGTACGGGGACGAGTTCGTGCGCTTCGCTCTCATCGAAAACCCGATGCGGATCAACCAGGCGGTAAGGGGCATAAAAAAAGTTCTTTGAAAGAATGCTACGTAAATAAAAAGAATTTTGGCAAGAATTTTGTATCCCGTATCCATTATTCAGATCCCCTCGACTCCCTGAACCCTTACTATTTCGGTGTCAGGTGTTATTCTTTTTATTCAAACTGTTAGGGAGGTTTTCTAAATGCGTCAAATCAACATCGGCCTGCTCGGTTGCGGGACGGTCGGCACCGGGGTGGCAAAGCTTCTCACCGAAAACCGCGAGCTGATCGCAGCCCGTCTCGGCGCGGAGCTGAACCTCAAACGGGTGGCCGACATCGACACTACGCGCGACCGTGGCCTGCACCTGCCCGCGGGGGCGATGGTGGCTGATGCGAAGCGCGTCGTCAGCGAGCCCGGCATCGACATCATCGTCGAGATGATCGGCGGCGAGGGCATCGCGCGCGAGCTCATCCTCGCCGCCATCGCAAACGGCCGCCACGTCGTCACCGCCAACAAGGCGCTTCTCGCCGCCCACGGCAATGCCCTCTTCCAGGCGGCCGCGGCCAAAGGCGTGGACCTCTTCTTCGAGGCGAGTGTCGGCGGCTGCATGCCCGTCATCAAGACCCTGCGCGAGTCGCTCGTCGCCAACCGGATCTCGGCCATGACCGGGATTCTGAACGGCACCTGCAACTACATCCTCTCCAAGATCACCGACGAGGGCAGCACCTTCGCCGACGCGCTCGCCAAGGCGCAGAAGGAGGGCTATGCCGAGGCCGACCCCCGGCTGGACGTGGAGGGGCACGACACGGCCCACAAGCTCGCGATCATGAGCGCGCTCGCTTTCGGGATGGAGATCAACCTCAAGGACATCTACATCGAGGGAATCTCCCACATCACCCCGATCGACATTGATTTCGCCGGTCAGTTCGGCTACCGCATCAAGCTCCTCGCCATCAGCAAGTCCCACACCGGCGGGGTCGAGGCTCGGGTCCACCCGACCATGATCCCCTTCGACAACATCCTCTCCAACGTGAACGGCACCCTCAATGCCGTTTCGCTGACCGGGGATGCCTGCGGGGAGATTTTGCTCTACGGCCGCGGGGCCGGGATGATGCCCACCGCGAGCGCCGTCGTGAGCGATCTCGTGGATCTCGCGCGCAACATGCTTGCGGGCGGCGCTCCCGGACGCCTGCCGGGCCTCGCCTATCAGATGGCGACCATCCGGCGCATCCCGGTGCTGCCGATCGATCAGATCCGCACCCACTATTATTTCCGGTTTTCGGCCCTGGACCGCCCCGGAGTGCTCTCAACCATCTCGGGCATCCTCGGCCGCCACGGGATCAGCCTCCAGTCCGTGCAGCAGAAAGGGCGCAAGACCGACGGCGCGGTGCCGGTGGTGATGCTCTCTCACCGCGCCAACGAGGCGGACGTGCGCAAGGCCCTCGCCGAGATCGGCGCCCTCGACGTGGTGGCGGCCCCGCCGGCCCTGATCCGGATCGAGGACCACAACCTGGTGGATTGAGCCCAGCGGGGTGCTCTCCACCAAACGCCATCCCCTCTCCTTTACCATTGCGGGAGAGGGTCAGGGAGAGGGGGCATTTTTCGCCCCGGGCCATGACGTTGTGACAACCCGCGCGCACCAATGAAAGGCGATACTCTCATGCATCTGGTCTGCTCCGACCTCGAAGGCGTCTTCCTGCCCGAGATTTGGATCGCGTTCGCGGAGAAAACCGGCATCCCCGAATTGCGCCTGACGACGCGCGACATCTCCGACTACGACGTTTTAATGGCGCACCGGATTAAGATACTCAAGGCGCACGGGCTGAAACTCGCGGACATCCAGGCCGTCATCGCTACCATGGACCCGCTCGCCGGCGCGCTCGAGTTTCTCGACTGGCTGCGGCCGCTCGCCCCGCTCCTGGTGGTCTCGGACACGTTCGTGGAGTTCGCCGGCCCCCTCATGCGCAAGCTCGGCCACCCCACCCTCCTCTGCAACCGCCTGCAGGTCGGCGCCGACGGCACCATCGAGCGCCACCGCCTGCGCCAATCCGACGGCAAGAAGAAAGTGGCCGAGGCCATGCGCTCCCTGAACTACGCGGTGATCGGGATCGGGGATTCCTACAACGATATCGCCATGCTGACGGCGGCCGACCACGGGATCCTCTACCGCCCGCCTCAGAACGTGCGCAACGAGCATCCGAAGCTTCCCGTGGCAGCCGGGTTCGAGGACCTGAAGCGCATGCTGACAGCCATCATGGCCAACGGGAGCCCGTGAGATGATCCCCCGCCGCACCACGTGCCGGGTCATCTACGGGGACACGGACCGCATGGGCCAAGCCTACTACGGGAACTATTTCCGCTGGTTCGAGATCGGCCGCACCGAGCTCTTTCGCACCCTCGGCCTCGCCTACAAGACGATCGAGGAGCGCGGGTTTTTCCTGCCGGTCTCCGAGTGCCGCGCCAAATACTACGCCCCTGCCCTCTACGATGAGCTCCTCGTGATCGAGACCGCGGTCGACGAATCGGTCAGGGGCGGAATCAAGTTCGACTACCGCATCTTCCGCGAGGACGGAGAGACCCTCCTGGCGGAAGGCTTCACCAAGCACGCCTTCGTCGATGCCGCCGGCCGCGTGGTAAGACCGCCGGCCTTCGTCCGGGAGCTGATCGCGCCGGCGCCTTGAAATGGAATTTTCCCTCCCCTCACTCCAGCATCATCCCGCCGGCATTTCGCTTAAAATCCACGTTCAGCCCAAATCCTCCCGGAACCGAGTGGCGGGGCTCTACGGAGACGCCCTCAAGGTCCACCTGACCGCCCCTCCGGTCGAAGGGGCGGCCAACAAGATGTGCGTCCGGTTCATGGCCGAGTGCCTGGGGGTCTCCCGGGCCGCGCTCGAAATTCTCTCCGGCCACGCTTCCCGCACCAAGCACCTTCTCATCCGCTGCGATCCCTCCGAACGCGAGCTCCTCACGGCCCGCATCGAAAGCCTGATTACCGCCTGAACCGGCATCCGGATATTTTCGAGAAACCGCTTGACTTGAGTTGCGCCTTGGATTATCAAGGTAGGGTAAGGTCAACATGATGCGGGGTGGAGCAGTCTGGTAGCTCGTCGGGCTCATAACCCGAAGGTCGCAGGTTCAAATCCTGTCCCCGCTACCAATTAAATCAAGGGCTTACGGTTCATCGCCGTGATGTCGGTGTCGGGTAGCGCATAAAGTGAGAATTGTACATTAGTTAGTGAGAATATTGACACTAATTAGTGAGAATGAGCCCCGACGGCAAGATTTAAGCCCCTTTTAGCCCTTGTTTAAGCCAAAATGGGCTCCCCCCTACGGGTGGGAGCCCATTTTGGCTTTCTGGCCCTGCCTTCAACAGCTGTTGATCCCGGATATTGCGTCGCGATTAGGTATTGACCAAAAAGAAAGCACCCTTTAAGAATGATCCTGCGAGCTTAACCGTGGTCGACCCACGAGAAAGGGATCATCAAAAGGGTGCAAACACG
>JBFYWT010000210.1:0-2801 GCA_041310895.1 Desulfobacteraceae bacterium
ACGGGGCGGTTTCGACCGCTGCGCCGGTCACGCTGTTTTCTTCCTTCGGCGCGGGTGTCTCCGTCACTTCCGGGCCGAGCAGGATGGCAAGCGCCCGGGTGTGGGGGCTCGAGTCCAGGGCAATCAACAGCACCATGGTAAGCGGCACCGCCAGGAACACGCCCACCGTTCCCAGCACCCAGCCCCAAAAGAGCAGGGAAAGGAAGACCACGAGCGTCGAGATGCCGAGCCCGCGTCCCATGATCCGCGGCTCCAGGATGCTCCCGATCACCGTGTTGACGACCAGGTAGCCCAGCGCGACCAGCAGCGTCACCTTCAGGTCGGCCTGGACCAGCGCCATCAGGAGGGCCGGGACCGCCATCAGCAGGCCGCCGATAAAGGGGATGAAGTTCAGCAGAAATGCCAGGATGGCCCAGAGGACGGCGTAGTCGATCGCGAGCATCCACAGCCAGCCCCAGATGCAGAGCGCGGTGGCCAGGCTGGCGAGGCTTTTGATCACCATGTAGTGGTTGATGGCGCTGAATATCCGCTGGAGACGGACCTCGGCGCCCTCCTGAAGGTGGAAGGCCTGCCTCAACTTGGCCTGCAGGCTCGGGGCCTCGAGCAGCATGAAGACGACGGATAAGAGAACCAGCAGCCCGGTGCCGAAGGTGCTGCGCATGTTGGCAATGGCCGCCCGTACCAGGTCCACCGCGATGTTCGGGTCGACGATGTCTTTGACGGCTTCGCGGGCCATCTCCACCCCGGCCTCCTCCAGCCAGACCCCGAACTGATCCCGCAGCAAGGCCAGCCGCTCCCGATAACCGGGCAGGCTGTCCCGGAATCCCTCCAGCTGGCCGGTAAATACCAATCCCAAGAGGCTGCCGGCCTCGAAGAGCAGGAGCACGATCAGCGGCAGGGAGAGCCATTGCGGCACCCGTTTGCGCCGCAGCCAGCGCAGGGGCGGGGTGAGGATGACCGCGATGAAGGCGGCCAGAAGCACTGGAGCGATGATCGCTTCGGCCGACTGCAGGAAGGCCACCGCAATGGCGATGGCAGCTATCACGATCACGGCGCGGGCGATGGGGGAGAACCCGGAGAGATTGTTCATCCTTCGATCTCCTTCTCGATCCTGAAACGGGTCGGTTTTGGTGGGCCCGGCATCAGCCCTTCGCATGCGGTCAGGGGCGCCCATGGAGAGCGGCAAAGCGGTCATGAATGCCGGCGGACCAGTCGCAGGGTGTTGCCGATGACGCTCAGGCTGCTCAGGAGCATGGCGCCGACGGCGACGAGCGGCGAAAGCAGACCGCTCATGGCGACCGGGATCCCGACCCCGTTGTAGATGAAGGTCAGGAGGAGGTTCTGGCGGATTTTACGGTTGACCTCACGCGCAAATTCCAAAAACTCGTAAACCTGGCGCGGGTCGGCCCGCATCAGGGTCGCATCGGCCACATCCTTTCCGAGGCTGCCGCCGGCAAATACGGCGAGCGACACGTCGGCCTGGGCCAGGGCAGGGGCGTCGTTGACCCCGTCGCCCACCATGGCCACCTTCCGGCCGCGCCGCTGAAGGTCGGCTATAAAGACGGCCTTGTCCGCGGGCAGCTGCCCGCCCCAGGCCTCGGATATCCCCAGCCGCCGCGCGACGGCCCGGGTGGTTTCCACCCCGTCCCCGGACACCAGGGCCAACCGGTACCCGCGCTGCTGCAGCGCGGCGACGGCCGTCTCGATCCCCTCGCGCAGCTCATCGCCGAAGATGAAGACCGCCGCCGGCGTGCCGCCGAGCGTGAGGTAGACGCAGGAGTTGCCCTCCCGGGCGGCTTGCAGGAAGGCTGGTTCATACTCCCTGGCCTGAAATTCGGTTGCACCGATCCTGACTTCCATGTTCCCCCACATCCCCGAGACACCGTTCTCGGCGCGGACGATCTTTCGGACCCGTTCGGGCCGCACCCGGCGGTCCCGGGCGGCACGCACGATCTCGACCGCGACCGGGTGGCCGGCGTCGCGCTCGAGCCCGGAGGCGAGCGCCAGAGCCTGGCCTTCGTCGATTCCCCCCAGCGGGAGGATGTGCAACAGCCGCCAGTCGCCGCGGGTCACGGTGCCGGTCTTGTCCAGCACGACCGTGTCCAGATGCTCCACGCGCTCGAAGGCCTCGAAGTTCCGGACCAGCATCCCCTGGCGGGCGGCGATCGCCACTCCGGTGGTGCGGGCCAGCGGAATGGCGATTCCCAAAGCGCAGGGGCAGGCGATCACGGTAACGGTGACCGCCCGCAGAACGGCCTCCGCAGCCCCTGCCCCGAGCCACGCCACGACTCCCCCGGTGGCTGCAGCCAGCCCTAGAATCCCCGGTACAAACCACTGCAGCCATTTCTCCGAACGGGCTTCGCCGGGGGTTTTCTCCGCCAAGGTTTTCTCGACCACCGCTAGCATCTCCCCCAGGGTGGATTCAGCCCCGACCCGGTCGGCGCAGACGGTGAGCTCCCCGCTGCGGGCCCGGCTGCCGCTGCGGATGGGGTCGCCCGGCTTTTTGACGATGGGCAGCGGCTCCCCGGTGATGGCGGACTCCTCGATGGTGCCGGTGCCGGCGACGACGACCCCGTCGGCGGCGACGATCTCCTCCGCGATCACCCGGAAGAGGTCCCCGGCGGCCAGTTGCCCGGTGTTGGCGAAGCGCCCGTCGGGAAAAATCTCGCTCACGATCCTGACCTTCGCGGGCATCAGGGAGAGGAAGCGCTCCAGCCCCTCCAGGACCCGGTGCTTGGCCCGCTGCTCGAGGGTCTTTCCGAGCAGAACGAGGGTGACCAGCATGCTCGCCGTGTCGAAGT
>JBFYWT010000216.1:0-5562 GCA_041310895.1 Desulfobacteraceae bacterium
TCTTCGAACCCTGCCGCGCCACGGGCCACCGGGTCCTGCAGCGCAAGGGGGTGGCCGATTACGAAATCCTCTGCCACGGACGCGCGGCGCATGCCGGGGTCGAGCCCGAGAAGGGGGCCAACGCCGTGTTGGAGCTGGCCCGGCAGGTCCTCACGGTGAGCGGCTTCGCCCGGTCCGCAGAGGGCACCTCCGTCAGCGTGACCACCATTTCAGGGGGTACAGCCGGCAACGTGATCCCGGATTTCGCCCGGGCGGGATTCGATGTGCGGGTGGCCTCGGCGGCCGAAGCCCGGCGCATCCACGAGAGTTTTCAGGCCCTGGCCGGCGGCGGGCCCGGAAATGGAGTTCGCATCGAGGTGCGGGGGGAGATCAACCGCATGCCCATGGTCCCCTCGGAGCAGACCCTTGTGCTCTGGGGGGCGATCGCCGCCATCGGCGAGGCGCGGGGCCTGGAGATGAAGCTCATCAGCACCGGCGGCGGCTCCGACGGGAATTTCACGGCCGCCATGGGGATCCCCACCATCGATGCCATGGGCCCCCAGGGGGGACGGGCCCACAGCGACGAGGAATACCTGATCCTGGAAAGCGTGGTGCCCAACCTGGAGCTGATTTTTGCCCTCCTGAAGGCGGCGGCCGAAAACCGGCTGCCCTGAGAAAGGCTTTTCTTCGCCGTGTTTTTTTGATAAGAGAGATCCATCGCGAAACTGCACTTGAAAGGAGTGGAGGTCATGCGCAACCGAGTCGTCCTGCTGGGGGTGTTGGTGACGGGATTTGTGCTGGTGGGAATGATGCAGGGGGTTACAAGCCAGGCCACGAGCGGCGAGGCTTGCTTCGGGGAAGAGACCTATACGCTTTCGGCGCCGGATGGGGTCGAGGCGAAACGGTCCCCGGTCAAGTTCAAGCATTTTGCCCACTTCGATTTTGCCTGCGTCAAGTGCCACCACACCTTCGATGGCTCCGAGCCGCCCATGGGCTGCAGCGTCTCCGGTTGCCACGACAGCACCGAGCCCGACATCGCGCCCGGCAAATCCGATGCCTGGGACGACAACATGTACTTCAAGACCGCCTTCCACAAGACCTGCTGGCTGGGCTGTCACAAGGAGATCAAGGCCAAGAACTGGGAGCTGCGCTCGGCCATCCGGGAAGGCAAGGTCAAGCCGCTGAAGTCCGGTCCGACCACCTGCGACGGCTGCCACGCGCCGCAAGGCAGCTGACGACCCCGCCCGCCTTCCCGAACGGCGATCCGGCACGATATGGCCATGCCCCACGGCCCGGGAACCCCGGGCCGTGGGGCATGGGACCGGGTGCCGACCGCAGGAACCCGGCTCCCGCCCCCTCTATGCCACGGTGTAAGCGCCGGTCCCCACGGCGATCAGCTGGCGCTCGTCGTTGTGCAGCTCCATCCGGGTTACGGACACCTTCTTCCCCGTGCGCAGCACATAGCCGGTGGCGATGAAATGGCGGCCGATCCCCGGCCGGAGGTAATCCACCCGCAGGTCAATCGTTCCGATGCGGGCGAAGCGCTCGGCCATCACCGGCAGCGGCTGCCCCTGCATGGTCTTCAGAACGCCCAGGAAGGCGACCAGCCCGCCCATGAAATCGAGCGTGCTGGAGATGACCCCTCCGTGCAGCGAGCCGCGAATGAAATTGCCGATCAACTGCTTTTGCATCGTCAGGCGGACGGAGGGGAGGTCGAGGTCGAGCGACTCCACCGTGAGCCCCAGCACTTGGTTAAATGGGATCTTTTCGGTGATTTCGTGTACGATACCTAGTATGTCATTGAATTCCTGTTGCTTTTTCATCGTTCGCTCACCTTCCTTTCGGCGGGGCGGAATCGTTTGGAAGGCCAAAAATCTGCGCATTCGGCGGGAAGACTATAAAGGGGACCGCATAAAGTCAAACGGGGGCGATCTGCCCGGCGTAGCGGATAGATCGCGAAGTTAAGTCCACCGCCGCGCGGCCCCATCACCTCTAACCCACAGGGAACCTCCATGGCCATCACGACCATCATCGAGCCCTTCAAGATCAAGACCATCGAACCGCTGCGGATGACGACCCGCGAACAGCGTCGCGGCGTTCTCACGAGCGTTGGCTACAATCTCTTCGGGGTGCGGGCGGAGGATGTGCTCATCGATCTTCTGACCGACAGCGGCACCTGCGCCATGAGCGCGCGCCAGTGGGCCGGGATCCTCGACGGGGACGAATCCTATGCCGGTGCGCGCAGCTTCTACCGTTTCGAGCGGGTGGTGAAGGAGCTGACCGGGTTCAAGCACATCATCCCCACCCATCAGGGGCGGGCCGCCGAGAAGATCCTCTTCGAGATCATGGGCGGCTCGGGCAAGGTGATCCCCAACAACAGCCATTTCGACACCACGCGGGCCAACATCGAGGTGAGCGGGGCGGAGGCCCTGGATCTGCCGGTCAAAGAGGCGCTGACCCCCTCTCTGGTCCAGGACTTCAAGGGCAACATGGACATCACGGCCCTGGAGCGCCTGCTCAAGCAGAAAGGCCGGGAATCGGTCCCGCTGGTGATGATGACGGTCACCAACAACGCCTGCGCCGGACAGCCGGTCGCCATGGGCTGCATCCGCCGGGTGTCGGAGCTCTGCCGCTCCTATCGGGTCCCCTTCTTCATCGATGCCTGCCGCTTCGCCGAAAACGCCTGGTTCATCAAGACCCGCGAGCCGGGCTGCAAAGGGCGCTCCGTGCGCCAGCTGGCGCAGGAGATGTTCTCCTACGCCGACGGCTGCACCATGAGCGGCAAGAAGGACGGGCTGGTCAACATCGGCGGTTTTCTGGCGTTGAACGACGACGCGGTGGCCCAGAAGGCGCGCAACATCCTGATCGTCACCGAGGGGTTTCCGACCTACGGCGGGCTGGCGGGCCGGGACCTCGAGGCCTTTGCCCAGGGGCTCGAGGAGGTCCTGGACGAGGACTATCTCCGCTACCGCATCCGCTCGGTGGCCTACGTGGTGGAGAAGCTCGACGCCCGGGGGGTGCCTGTGTTCAAGCCGGCCGGCGGGCACGCGGTCTACCTGGACGCCGCCGCCTTCCTGCCGCATATTCCGGCCCGGGAGTTTCCCGGCCAGGCGCTGGCCTGCGCCCTTTACCTGGAGGGGGGGATCCGCTCCTGCGAGATCGGCAGCGTCATGTTCGGAAAGTGCGACCCGGCGAGCGGCGCCTTCCAGCCGGCCCCGATGGAGCTGGTGCGCCTTGCCATCCCGCGTCGGGTCTACACCCAGAGCCACATGGACTATGTGGTCGAGTGCATCGGCGCGCTCTACGCCAACCGCGATTCGGTAAAAGGCGTGCGCATCGTGCAGGAGCCGCCGCTGCTGCGACACTTCACGGCGGTGTTCGAGCCGGTCTAACCGGCCGTGCGGTGCCCGGCGACGAGCTCGCGGAGCCGCGCGATGACCTCAAGCCCGACATCGAGGGGAAACCCGTCCTCCGTGCACTCGGCGATTCCGGTGGTCCCGTCCACCGCGCCCTGGCGGACGAGGTAGTCGAGGATGGCGTTCGGGTCGAAGGCGCTGAAGAGATCCTCGCCCACCCGGTCGCTCAAGGCAGCGATCAGCCCGTAGACGCCCCAGTTGCTCACTGTAGCGATGATGAGCTCCTCGCACGGGGTTACCGCGGGGATGATGGGCAGCTCGCTCAGCACGGCGCCGAGCTTGCCCATGCCGATCTCGTTGCCGCCGTCGCCGACGCAGATTCGGGGACATGCCGCCTGCATGAAAAGCAGGTCCAGCTTGGCGACCGAGTCGCTGATGTCCTGCCGCCGCATGTTGTAATAGCGCCCGTCGGCGGCCACCCCGGGGCGCTCGATCGAGACCATCAGGGACGGGTGCAATTCCGCGCAGGCAGCCGCCATCACCGGTATGCTCTCCTGCCATCCCAGGATCGGCACCTCGCGGGTGCGGTAACGGGGCTGGAGTACCCTGGATATGGGCGGCGCGCAGACGAATACCGGCTGCGAGCCGAGCGTTTCCAGCACCTGGTACAGGGCGATGGCGCCGAGCGGGCCGTCCGTCTCGAAGCTGCCGATCACGGGAAACCCTGTTCCCATCACCACGCACCCCCGGTGGGTGAGGACGATGTCGGCCGCCCGGCGGCAATAGCCCTCCGCCAGGGCGCTGCGGATCCGGTCCATGCCCCGGCTGCCATGCGTGAGGATGATATCCTCGATCGATCTCGAAAACGAGCCCATGCGGCATCCCCGCGCGATCGGCGGAGCTAAAAACTGAGCACCGTGCTGCGGCAGGCGATGTCGATCAACTCGTCGCCCTTGGCCATGCGCGCACCCTTGACGAGATCCTCCGCGGTGATCTGCCGCGTCACCGCGCACGGGGTGCATACCAGGATTGGCACGTCCCACTCCTGGAGAAAGGCCAGGTGGTCGTCGGCCGAGTCCCCGGTGGCGGCCCGCATGTGCTGAATGATCCCTTTCTTGGCGAGGTAGACGCCTTCGTCCAGCAGGAAGACCACGACCTTCTTGCCCTTCTTCTGGGCGACGACGGCGAAGAACAGGGCGCGGGTGGCGCGGTTGGGGTTGTCGGTCCCGCAGGAGAGCATGATGAGCACCTGATCGTTCATCGGTGGTTCCTCCTTGAAAGTTTGGTCGCCGCCCCGTCGCGGGGAGGATGCTTTCCCGCGCGCGACGGTCATGACTCCGGGAACGGAGTCGCTGCTTCGGATTTACCCCGCACTTCGGCAATAACGGGGTGATAGGATGGGTCCCGGCCGTATTTCCGGGCCGCATAGGCCCGGATGAGCCCGAAGGAAATCAGCACGAAGGCCAGGCCTACTGCGACCGCCGAGAGATCCGCGTTGTCGAAAAAGCCGATAAAGGCCCCGAGCGAGGCCCCCAGCAGCAGGGCGAGCACGGGGACGATGTAAAGAATAAAGGAGGCTTTCGCCTCCCCTTCCACCCGGTAGGTGATATACACCATTTGCCCGGCGGTGGCGCCGGCCGGGTTCTCGGCCGTGACCACCATCCACTCCTTGCCGAACGGGCTGCAGAGCCCGGCGCAGGAACAGGATGCGCAACGGGAGCTCCGCTTCATTTTTACGCGGGCCGTGCGGCCTTCGATTGAAAGGACCTCGCCGAGCTCTTTGCGCTCGCGGCTCATCGTCCGCCGGGCCGCCGCGTGCGCGGGGAGGTCATCCGCGCCTGCAGTGGGGCGCTCCGGCGCGATGTCATGCCGCCTTTTTCCTGGACTCCAGGGTCAACACCACCGCCTGGATGATGTGGGTGGGGCATTTTTCGAAGCATAGACCGCATCCGGTGCATTTGGCGGGATCCACCACGGAGAGAAATCTAGCGATCTCGACCGCCTTTTCGGGGCAGACCTTTTTGCAGAGCCCGCAGGCGATGCAGCCCACCTCGCAGATCTCCTTCACCACCTTGCCCACGTCGTGCGAGCAGCAGAAGGTGGCGGCCTTCTGGGAGACCGGTATGAGTTTGGGGATGTGCCGGGGGCAGATGGCGGTGCAGTTTCCGCACCCCGTGCACAACTCCGTATTTACCACGGGCAGCCCGTTCGGCCCCATGTGCAGGGC
>JBFYWT010000236.1:0-6529 GCA_041310895.1 Desulfobacteraceae bacterium
CCTTCCTCAAGGAGATCGGCATCACCCTCAAGATCCAGCAGATGGAGGGGGCCGCCATGGTGGAGCGCAACAAGAACGGCGAGTTCCAGACCTTCATCTGGTCGATGGGCTCGGGGCCGGATATCCTGACGACGCTCAAACGCTTCCACTCCGAGAACACCCGCGCCGGCGGGAACTATTTCAACTACAAGAACCCGGAGTTCGACAAGCTCCTCGACCAGGCGGCCGCCGAGCGCGATCCGGTTAAGCAGATCGCGCTTTTCAAGAAAGCCAACAACCTGCTCTTCGAGGACCCGCCCCTGTGGTACTTCAACTACAACAAGGCGGTCCTGGCGCAGCACCCGTGGGTGCACGGCTTCAAGCCCGTGGCCATCGAGCTGATGTTCCAGGACATGACCGAGGTCTGGGTGGATGAGACCTCCCCGCGGGCCAAGCAGAAATAGGCGCCGCCTCGCTGAGATCACCGTACCCCGCCCCGGCGCCGCCGCCGCGGCCCTCGGGCGGGGCGTTTTTCGCGTTGGATAGGGTTCGATGGCCGCCTATGCTCTGCGCCGACTGATCCAGTTCGTTCCGACCATCTTCGGCGTGATCCTGATCCTGTTCCTGCTCCTGAACGTCCTGCCGGGCAACGCCGCGCTCATGGCCGGCGGCGCCCAGGACGTCAACGTCGACGCCACCTACATCGAGCTCATGAAAAAGGAGTGGGGGCTCGACCAGCCGCTCTACATCCGCTTTCTCGACTACATGGGCAAGCTCCTGGTGGGGGACCTGGGCAAGTCCTTCCTGCGGCGCGAGCCGGTGGCGGACCTTCTCGCCTCGCGCATCTGGCCCACCCTCTCGCTCGCGGTGGTGGCCATGGGGATCGCCGTCTGCCTGGGCGTTCCACTGGGGTTCTACTCGGCGCTGCGCCAGGGCTCCTGGGCCGACACCGGCTCCATGGTCGGTGCGGTGTCGGGGGTGAGCCTGCCCCAGTTCTGGCTGGGGCTGCTCTTGATGTATTTCTTCGCGGTCAAGCTGCCCGTTCTCCCTCCCCAGGGCTACGGCGACGGCGCCCTGAGCCACATCATCCTTCCGGGGGTCACCCTGGGCGTCGGGTACATGGCCCTCCTGGCCCGCACCACCCGCGCGGCCGTGGTGGAGATCCTCACCACCGACTACATCCGCACGGCCCGGGCCAAGGGCCTGCCGGGCATCGTCATCAACCGCAAGCATGTGCTGCGCAACGCCCTGATCCTCGTGATGACGACCGCCGGCCTGCAGTTCGGCGGCCTCATGGGTCACACGGTCATCGTGGAGAAGCTCTTCAGCTGGCCCGGGGTGGGCTCCCTGCTCGTGGATTCGATCTTCCAGCGCGATATCCCGGTGACCCAGGGCTGCGTGTTGTTCATGATCCTCGTGTTCCTGCTGGTCAACCTGGCCGTGGATCTCCTCTACGCGGTCATTGACCCGAGGATCGAGTACCGATGAGGCCAGGCCTGCGCAAGCTGTTGCAGCGCACCAACCTGCTCGTGGGCGGGGCTATCAGCCTTACGGTGGTCCTCACGGCCCTCTTTGCCCCCTGGCTTGCCCCCTATCACCCGATCGACGACGCCAACCTGCTCTATGCGGATGAGCCGCCCAGCGCCCGGTTCTGGTTCGGGACCGACTCCCAGGGCCGGGACATCCTCTCGCGGATCATCTACGGAGCTCAGATCTCGCTGGCCGTGGGGCTGATCAGCCAGGGGCTGAACAGCCTGATCGGCGTCTTCCTGGGGCTGACCGCCGGGTTCTTCGGGCGCTGGTGGGACGACCTGGTCATGGGGCTCACCAACATCATGCTCGCCATCCCCTCCATCATCTTCGCGCTCGCCGTCATGGCGCTCCTGGGTCCGGGGCTCGTCAACGTGTTCGTGGCCCTGGGGCTCACGAACTGGGCCTATTCCTGCCGGATCACCCGCTCCCAGGTGCTCTCGGCCAAGTCCCTGGACTATGTCAAGGCCGCGCGGGCGCTGGGGTACGGCCGGTGGCGGATCATGATGACCCAGATTCTGCCTAACATCATGGGGCCGGTCCTGGTCGTCGCCACCCTGGGTGTCGCCGGGGCCATTTTGGTCGAGGCCGCGCTCTCGTTTCTGGGGTTGGGGGTCCAGCCGCCGGCACCCAGCTGGGGCGGGATGCTCTCCTTCGCCCGCGAGAAAATCTTCACCGCACCCTGGATTTCAATTTTCCCCGGCCTGGCCATCTTCGTCACCGTGCTGGGGTTGAACCTGCTCGGCGACGGGTTGCGGGACCTGCTCGACCCGCACACCAGCCAGCAGCGGCGATGACGGGAGGTGCCGGAGCCGCCATGAGGGTTGCCGACGAGTGGAAAAAGAGATTGTATCAGCTGGTGGAAGTCCACCTGCCGCCGGCCCTGGCGCTCTACCGCCGGATCCACGCCCGGCCCGAGCTCTCCGGTGAGGAGACGGCCACGGCCGCCCTGGCGGCCGAGCGGCTCGCCGCGGCGGGGTTCGAAGTGGCGGCCGGCCTGGGCGGCCACGGGGTTGCCGGCCGGCTGCGCAACGGAACCGGCCCGCGGCTGTTGATCCGGGGCGACATGGATGCCTTGCCGGTGCGCGAAGAGACCGGTCTCGCCTACGCCTCCACGGTGACCAGCTGCGGCCCGGACGGACAGGCCTTGCCGGTGATGCACGCCTGCGGCCATGACCTGCACACCGTGGCGGTGCTCGGCGCGGCCGCCATCCTGGCCGAGCTGCGGGCGACCTGGGCGGGGGAGCTGATGGTGGTGTGCCAGCCGGCCGAGGAGACCGTGGGCGGGGCCAAGCTCATGATCGCCGACGGGCTCTACGAGCGCTTCGGCCGGCCCGACTGGGGCATCGCCCTGCATGTACGCCCCGAGCTTCCCACCGGCTCCGTCGGTCTGCGGGCCGGCATCCTGTCCGCCGGGTGCCGCTCGCTGGATGTCACGATCCGCGGCCGGGGCGGGCACGGGGCGGCTCCGCACAAGGCGGTCGACCCGATCGTGCTGGCGGCCCAGTTCGTGCTGGCGGCTCAGACCGTCGTCAGCCGCGAGACCCATCCGGCCGAGAGGGTGGTGGTCTCCATCGGGTCGATCCACGGCGGGAGCAAACGCAACGTGATCCCGGAGAGCGTCGAGCTCAAACTGACCATCCGGGGCTACAAGGAAGCGGTCATCGCCGCCGCCGACGCCGCCCTGAGGCGCCATGCGCGAGGGCTTGCCTCGGCGGCCGGCCTGGACGAAAACGAAATGCCGGTCTTTCACCCGGCGGAGCCGCCGTTTAGGCCCGTCGTCAACGACGAACCCCTCACGCAGACCCTGAGCGCGCTCTTCACCGATCTCCTGGGCGCCGAGAGGGTCGTGCGGCAGGAGCCCTCCACCGGCAGCGAGGATTTCGGGGACTTCAGCCCGGCCGGAGCGGAGCTGCCTCTCTGCATGTTCCATCTCGGGTGCACCGCGCCCGAGCGCCTGGCGCGGGTCGAAACCGGAGAAGAAAAACTGGGGCTGCTCCATACGCCCCGGTTTGCGCCGGATGCCGAGCCGACCCTGCGTACGGGACTGGCGGTTCTCTCCGCTGCCGGGCTGCGCCTGCTCGGCCGGGTGAATCCCTGACGCGCAGCCGTCAGCCGGGGCGCCGCTGAGGCTAACCGGCTTGAAGACATACACCATCCAACACCGGGAGGTCTTTGCGATGCTGGGCTTGCTGTCGACAAACGTATTTACCGGCGACCCCGAGCACCCGTGGGCGGAGGCGGTGGCGATCGAAAACGGCCTGATCCGTGCCGCGGGCTCCAACGACGAGGTGCGGGCGGCGATCGGCGCCCGGGCCGAGCAGATCCATCTGCCGGGCCGACTGGTGACGCCGGGGCTGGTGGACGGCCATTGCCATTTCCTGAGCTTCGGGCTGCACCTGCAGCGGGTAGACCTGCGGGATCTTCCTTCGCTCGCCGCCTGCCGGGAGCGGATCCGGGCGGCCGTGGCGCAAAGCCGGCCCGGCGAATGGATCCTCGGGCGAGGGTGGAACCACCACTGCTGGGAGGAAAAGCGCGAGCCGCAGCGCCGGGACCTGGACGACATCGCGCCGGAAAACCCGGTTATGATGGTCCGGGCCTGCGGCCACAGCCAATGGGTCAACTCGCGGGCCCTGGCGGCCGCGACCATCACCCGGGAGATGCCGGACCCGGCGGGCGGCAAGATCGACCGCGACCCCGTGACCGGCGAGCCGACGGGGATGCTGCGCGAGCTGCGTTACCTGATCGAGCAGGTCATCCCCGTCCCCAGCCTGGAGGAGCGCCGGAGGGCGGCGCTGCTGGCCCAGGAGCGCGCCTTGCGGCTCGGGATCACCGGGGTGCACACCTGCGAGCGCCTGCAGCAGTGGGAGGCCTTCGACGCCCTGGACCGCGAGGGGGCCCTCAAGGTGCGCGTCTATCACCTGCTGCCCCCGGACGATCTGGACGCGGCGGCCGGCCGCGGGGTCCGGCCGGGTCAGGGGAGCGAGCGGCTCTGGGCCGGGCACATGAAGCTTTATGCCGACGGCTCCCTGGGGGCCGGCACCGCCCTGCTGCACGCGCCCTACACCGATGAGCCCGGCAACTCGGGCCTGACGGTGCTGGAACTGCCGGTCCTGCAGGAAAAAATCGAGCTTGCCTACCGCCGCGGCTTCCATGTGGGGATCCACGCGATCGGCGACAAGGCGGTGACCCACTGCCTGACGGCCATCGCCGCAGCCCGGAAGAGCGTTCCCGGAGCCCGGCGGGATCGCATCGAGCACGTGCAGGTCTATCGGCCGGGGGACTTGCGGCTTTTCAGCGAGCTGGGCATCGTGGGCTCGGTGCAGCCGCGCTTTGTCGCGACCGATTGGTATGTGGCCGAAAAACGCTGGGGGGCGGCGCGCTGCCGGACAGGCTATGCCTGGCGCGATCTGCTGGATGCGGGCATTCCGCTCCTATTCGGCTCCGACGCGCCGGTCGAGCCCCTGGACCCGATTCTGGGACTGCAGGCGGCGGTCACCCGCCAGACGCCCGAGGGGGAGCCGGCGGGGGGGTGGTTCCCGGACCAGCGGCTCTCGATAGAAGAGAGCCTCAGGGGGTTTACCGCGATGCCGGCCTGGGTCTCCGGGCGGGAGGATCGGGTGGGATGCATCCGCCCGGGCCTTTGGGCGGATCTCACGGTCTTCGCGCAGGACCTGTTCACCGTGCCCGCCGCCCAATGGCACGGGGTGCCTGTGGAGATGACGATCGTGAACGGCGAGGTGCTCTATCAACGCTCATAAAAATAGGGTATTGCGCACGGGGTCATTCTTGCAGCAAGGATGTGTCGTCCTTGTGGGAGTGGCTCCCGGCCTTCGCAGCCAGGCTGCTTCGGCGGAGTAGGCTCCAGCCACGATTCGATCGCGGTCCCGCCCCGGCGGGACTCCCACAGAAAAAAAGCCTAACTTGAAAGCGCTCAGCCGGCTTCCAGTTCCGCGATCTTCCGTTTCAGCTCTTCCGGCAGCGGGGCCTTGCGGTTTTCGCGGTAGTCGAAGCAGACGATCGTGCCCTCGCCCTCGGCCGCCAACCTCTCCTGCCGGTGGCTGTAGACCGCGTAGAACATGACGAAGCGGTCCGAATCGACTCGGGCGATGCGGGCGCCGACCGAAAGCCGGTCGGGGAATTCCAGGGGGGCCCGGAAGCGGCAGGAGGTGGAAGCGAGGATGGGGCCGAGAGGGTCGCGGCTCATGAACTCCGGGGCGTTCAGCCGCTGGAAATAGGTCATGCGGGCGGTTTCGAAGTAGCGGAAATAAACGATGTTGTTCACGTGGCCGTAGGCGTCCATCTCGCCCCAGGCCACGGGGATCTCGACGACGACCGGGTAGTCTTCCAGACCGTTTGGCATGAGCGCTCGCTCCGGTTGCGGGTGGTTAGCGCCGGTAGGCGGGCATGACCCGCCTTGTCAGGGCTGGGTCTTGAGACCGAACTCGACCCGCCATGACTTTGACCCGTCCGAGACGATCACGTCGTCCTTGCGGATCTGGTTGATCCGAAAGCCCTCCACCGATTCGCCCTCTTTGACAATGCTGCCGTTGATGACGGCAATGCGCCGGGACGGGTCGGCATACCAGGCGATGGCCATCAGCATCAGCTTGGAGCCCTCCAGCCGGCTGAGGCTGTCCTCCGCGGAGCGGGGCGCGGCCCCCGCGCGGGCGGCGGGCGGGGCCGGATCGGCCGCCGGAGGCCGTTGGATCTCCCGGGCCGCACGGGGAGCGGGGCGGGGCGGCAAGGCCTGCGTGGGGAGCCTCCCCGGCAGGGGCGGCGGCGGGACCACGGCCGGCTCTCCGGCGGCGGGCGGCGCTGTTGGGCCCGGGCCCGCGGCGGGAGACGGGGGTGTTACGCCGGCCGCATCGGGGATCTTGGCACGTATCGCGCCCGGTGTCCCCTGCGGACGTTCGATCCCGGCGGAGGGCTCACCGCCGCCGTTCCGGCCGAAGATGAAAAACCCCGACGCCGCGGCCACCGCCGCCACCAGCGCGCTGGCGACGATCAGCGGCGTCCG
>JBFYWT010000008.1:0-11953 GCA_041310895.1 Desulfobacteraceae bacterium
TCGTCTTTTTCGGATGAGGAGGGAACCATGGTCGTTCAAGAGGATAACGGCATGGAGCGGGTGGTGGTGTCGGCGGTGACCATGAACAAGAACGACGCCCGCATCACCCTGCGCAAAGTCCCGGACACGCCCGGGATCGCCGCGCGCATATTCACGCCGGTCGCAGAGGCCGGGATCTGCGTCGACATGATCATCCAGAACACCCGTGCGAGCGGCAAGACCGACCTGACCTTCACGGTGCCGAAGGCCGACTACCAGACCGCCCTGGCGATCGGGAGGAAGGTGGGAGCGGGGATCGGGGCCGATGATGTCTTCGGCGACGACACGATCGCCAAGGTGTCGGTCACCGGGGTGGGCATGCGCAGCCACCCAGGGGTGGCGGCGCGGATGTTCGCCTGCCTGGCCCGCGAGGGCATCAACATTCAGATGATCAGCACCTCGGAGATCCGCATCTCCTGCCTGATCGAACAGAAGTACGCGGAGCTCGCCGTCCAGGCGCTCCACACCGAGTTCGGCCTGGACGCAACCTGAGGAGCCCCTGCTGCGTGCAGCGCTTCACGACCGGCCAACTCGCCTTCGCGCTGGCCCTGGCCGCCCTTCTGCTGGCCGTGGCGCTCGCCCGCCGCCTCTTCCTCTTCTGACTCCGGCCCGGAGCCGGATGTCCCCGGACTGGGCCCAGGCCCAGCTCAATATTAGAACGACAGCTGGGCGATAAAGGTCTCCTGAAAATCCGGGTGGGCGGCCAGGTCGAAAACCCGGGTGCGCCTGGCGATCTGTTTCGCCGCATCGAAAAGAGCATCCTCGCAGAGGGCGAGCACAGCACCGGCCCCGGCCGCGTTCCCCACCACCTCGATCGCCTCGGCCGGCATCTCCGGGAACATCCCGATCCGGAGCGCATCGACCCGATTGATGTAACTGCCGAAGGCCCCGGCCAGAAGGATCTTCTCCGGCCGCACCCTATTCGTCTCCCGGCACAAGAGCTCGATCCCGGTGCGCAAGGCCCCCTTGGCCAGCTGCACCGCGCGCACATCGGCCTGGGTCAGAACGATCGGCGCCCCACCGGCGGCGGCCGATCCGGGGACCACTTCAAAGGCCAGCGTACCGTTCGCGGCCGCACGCAGGCAGGACGACTGCCCCACCGGGGCGAAGCGGCCGTTAGGAGTGATGACACCGGCCCGCAGCAACGCGGCGATCGTACTGATCACCCCCGACCCGCAGATCCCGGCCGCGGGCTGGGCGCGGGCGGCATCCCGCTGGATCAGGCTGTATTCCAGGCATCGGGTTTTCTCATTGAAGCAGACGGCATCGACGGCCCCGGAGGTCGCCTGCATCCCGTGTTGAATGGCCGCTCCTTCGAGGGCCGGCCCGGTGGCGCAGGAGGTCGCGCAAAACCCATCCCCCGTCGCCAAGATGATCTCGCCGTTGGTGCCCACATCGACCAGAAGCGTCCCCGGCGGGCGGGAGGTGATGTCGGCCGCGAGCGCCGCGCCGATGAGATCCGCCCCGAGGTACCCGCTGATGAGGGGCAGCGTGCGCAGAGTGACCTCCGGGTTGAACGTGAGCCCCAGGTCGGCGCCGGTCCGGGTCTGCTCTTCGGTGAACCGGGGTGCGTAGGGAAACACCCCGATGGGGGAAGGATCCTCACCGAGCAGCAGGTGGATCATGGTGCTGTTCCCGACGGCGACCGCCGCGCCGATTGCGAGCGGGTCGATCGCCAACCGGCGGCACAGGGCCGCCACCGCCCAGTCGATGGCACGCACCGCCAGCGCCTGGAGCCGGGGGAGACCCGCCGCTTCCGTCTGCGCCGCGACGATCCGGCTGATGACGTCGTCGCCGAAGATGGCCTGGGGGTTTCTGACGGAGGTCGACCCCGCCACGGTGCGGGTGGCACGATCGCAGAGGTAGACCGCAAGGGTGGTGGTGCCCAGGTCCACGGCCAAACCGTATCGGCGGTCCGAGGCCGGGCGCAGGTGCGGCGCCCTTGTTTCCAGGGAGGGCAGCAGAAGGGGCAACCCCTTCTGCACCACATCCACGGCGAGCCGGCTCTCCTCCGGGATCTCCAGCCGGATGGACTCCAGGACCCGGACACAACAGGCGAGGCGCCGGCCGGCCTCAAGGCCCTGCGCGCCCAGGAATTTCAGCTCACTCGCATCCGGTGGGCTTGCCGCACGGCGGTCGGCGCCGACGACCCGCACCAGGCACTAGCCGCACCGCCCGCGCCCCCCGCAGTCCGAGCGCAGCATCACACCGGCCGCCGCCAGGACCTCCATGAGATTGGCCCCCTTTGCGGCAGCGATCTCCCGCTCGCCGATGGAGATCCGGACGATGTCAGTGCTCATCCTATTAATCGTCTCGAAATTGAATTGACATGGTTCGTAAAATCTCCCCTTGCCCCTCGTTGCTAAAGAGGGGTTTCCCCTCCCTTTGAAAAAGGGAGGCCGGGAGGGATTTATCCCTTTGGCAAAGGGAGGTTAGGAGGGATTTTCAGGCAATGTCCTGACAATTATGAGGCCCTTAATAAGTCACGTTTCCGATGGCGTGTGTTGATGGAACGACGCGAGGGGGCCTGCCCCGGTCAATCCGGGAGCAGGTCGTAGAAGTAGCGCATCACGTCCGAGCGCGTGACGATGCCGATCACCTGGCCGCTGTCCACCACCGGCAGGCGCCCGATGTCGTGCTTGACCATGATCTCGGCCGCCCGCATCGGGCTCTGGCCCGGCGCGATGGTGCGCACCTCGGTCGACATGAAGGCCTTGACCGGGGATTTGAGCTGGGATTCCTTGCGCACCCGCGTGAAATCACGGCGCGAGATCATTCCGGTGATCCGCCCCGCGTCAATGACGGGGATCCCCGTGATCCCCTTCTGGCGCAGGAGGAGAGCCACCTCCTCCATGCGGGTGGAAGATGTCACCGCGCAGACCGGAAACGACATCAGGTCGCTCACCTGCACCGAGGCCTGCTGATTGCCCTGGATCAGCTCCAGGATCCAGTTCTCCACCGCATCCGGGTTGGCGGCCCTGATCTGGGCCGCGCCGGCCCGGGGGTGGCCGCCCCCGCCCATGCTGCGCATGATCGCGCCCACATCCAGCCCCTCCGACTGGCTGCGGCCGATCACCATGCAGCGGTCCTTGGCGGGGTCGGAAAAGATGCCGAAAGCGGCATCGACGTTGAGGATCTCCATGTACATCCGCACGACGACCGCCAGGCTGTCGATGTGCCCGTCGATCGCCATCTGGTTGATGCTGATACGGTGCCCCTTCACTTTGCTGCGCCTGGCGTGCTCAAGCATCCGGAAGAGCATCGCCTTGTGCTTCTCGCTGTATGCCGGCTTTAGAAACGTGCTCAGGATGCTGAGGTCCGCCCGGCGGTCGAGCAGCCAGGCCGCCGCCCGCGCGTCCTGCGCGGTCGTAGCCGGAAACGTGAGGTTGCCGGTATCCTCGTAGATCCCCGCCAGAAGCAGGGTCGCCTGCATGGGCGTGAGCGGTTTGCGCGTGCGGCGAAGCTCGCGTACCATCAGTGTGGTGGTGGCCCCGACCGCTTCCCGCCGCCCGCCCGCGGGCTGAATCGTGCCCTTCTCCACGTGGTGATCCCAGACCAGCACCTCCAGCCCCGGGCGGCCCTTGAGCGGCTCCATCCGGTCGAGCCGGTTCCAGCTGTTGGCATCGACGACGATCAGCCGCTCGACGGCTTTCAGATCGACATCGGCCGGCGTACAGGTCAGAAAGAGGTCCTTGTGGATGGAGAGGAAGGCCTTGACGTTCGGGTTGAGGGTCTTGGGCAGGACGGCCAGGGCCTCCGGGAACAGCAGAGTGGCGGCGATGACGGAGGCAAAGGCGTCGAAATCGGCGTTTTTGTGCGTCGTGACGATCTGCATACAGCACGGCTCCAGGGGTCGGCACGCAGGGGGCGAGTCCATTCAGCTACTCACGACGAACCGCAACGGCCGATTCCGGTCCCGGAGGCAACCAGCTGCGGGGGCCCTCACATACTTTGAATTGTAGCACAAGCGGTGGGCGCGGGACAAGCGGTCAGGATGGGGGATGATAGGTTCCGGGTTCACGGTTCACGGTTACAGGGTTACGGATGCCGCCGTGGTCGGTAGCGAAGTCGGAGTCGGAGTGAAAGAAAATAGAAACGAGCAACGAGTGAAAAAAAACGTACACGTTCACAGCGGAGCGGTACACGTTCTCGTACACGGCAGTTCACTCGTAGTTGAAAGGAATCGTGTACGGGTACGTGAACGAGTAAAAAAAAGACGGAATACAACTGACACGGAACTCGGAACTCCGACTCGCAACTTAAGAAAGTGGTGAATCGGGGTCGGTGTAGGAATTGGTCACTTCCACTCCTCCCGTATCCGGCATCCCGTATCCCGCATTTATCCTTATGGATACCGACCCCGGGTGGGCCCTCCGCTTTCGATCGAGACCTATCGCCGGTTGACAGCCGGGGGAGGTTTGATACAAGTGGCTTTTCATTCCAGCCCATGCCCGGTCATGCCCTGGCGCGCCCGGGCCGGAGGGATATCCCATGAGCAAGGCCATCCTGTCGATTCTGGGCCGGGACCGCCCGGGGATCGTCGCTGCCGTGTCGCGGGTCCTGTGCGAACAGAACTGCAACATCGAAAATGTGAGCCAGACGATGCTGCAGACGGAGTTCGCCGGAATCTTCATCGTCTCCATGCCGGGTGGGATGAACGCCGCGGAGTTGCACCGTACGCTGGAATCGCGGCTCTCGCCCCTGGCGCTGACGGTGCTCACCAAGCCCTGCGAACACGGGGAGGAGCTTTGCACCGCCGCCTGCGAACCGTTCGTGATCACCACCCGGGGTCCGGACCGCAAGGGACTTGTCGCGGACATCTCCGAAGTCATCGCCCGGCACGGGGTCAACATCACCCATCTCCAGGCGGTGTTCAAGGGCGGCGATGAGCCCGGCGACAATATCATGATCTACGAAGTGGACATTCCGCACGCGGTCGACCCACAGGCGCTGGCGGCGGATCTGCGCGCCCGGGCTCAGGCGCTGCAGCTCGATCTGATCATCCAGCACCGCAACATTTTCGAGGCCCTGCACCGCATCTGACAAAAAGAGACGCCGCCTATGCTGACCCAGCGCGAAATCCTCTCTACTTTAGAAATGCTCAAGAACGAGCACCTCGACGTGCGCACGGTCACGCTCGGGGTCAACCTGCTCGACTGCGCCGGAGGGGACCTTCCCCAGGTGCGCCGGCGGGTCGCCGAGCGGGTTCTCGGCCTGGCCGGCAACCTGGTGCCGATCTGCGACCGCATCGGCCAGAAATACGGGATCCCGGTGGTCAACAAGCGCATCGCCGTCAGCCCCCTGGCCGTGGTCGGGGCCGCCCTCGCCCCGGAGGAACTGGTGGAGCTGGCCCGCACCCTGGACGCGGTGGCGCGCGAGGTTCGCGTGGATTTCATCGGCGGGTTTTCCGCTTTGGTGGAAAAGGGGCTTGCGCGCGGAGACCGGTCACTGATCGAGGCCATCCCCGAGGCCCTTACCGCCACCGATCGGGTCTGCGCTTCGGTCAACGTGGCCTCGACCCGCGCCGGGATCAACATGGACGCGGTGCTGCGCATGGGCCGCACCGTAAAACGCGCGGCGGAGCTGACCGCCGAGCGGGACGGGGTGGCCTGCACGAAACTCTGCATCTTCGCCAATATCCCGGAGGACATCCCGTTCATGGCCGGAGCCTATCTCGGGATCGGAGAGGCGGATGCGGTCATCAACGTCGGGGTCAGCGGCCCCGGTGTCGTCAAAAAAGCCATCGACCGCGCTCTGCAGTCCGACCCCGCCATGGACCTGGGCGGCCTCTCGGAGCTGATCAAGAAAACGTCCTACCGCGTCACGCGGGTCGGCGAGCTGATCGGCCGCGAGGTGGCGGAAAGCCTCGGCATCCGCTTCGGAGTGGTGGACCTCTCACTCGCCCCGACCCCCAACGTGGGCGACAGCGTGGGGGAAATCTTCCAAAGCCTCGGGCTGCGGGCGATCGGCGTACCGGGAACCACCGCCGCACTGGCCTTGCTGAACGACGCCGTCAAAAAGGGCGGCGCCTTCGCGAGCTCGCGGGTGGGGGGACTGAGCGGAGCCTTCATCCCGGTGAGCGAGGATCTCAACATCTCCGAGGCGGTCGGCGACGGCCATCTCTGCCTGGAGAAACTCGAAGCCATCACCAGTGTCTGCTCCGTCGGACTGGACATGGTGGCCATCCCGGGCGACACCACCGCGGAGACGATTGCGGCCGTCATCGCGGACGAAATGGCGATCGGGGTCATCAACAACAAAACCACCGCCGCACGCCTGATCCCGGTACCGGGCAAACGCGCCGGGGATAAGGCCTTTTTCGGCGGCCTGATGGGGCACTCCACCATCATCCCCGTCAACAACGGCAGCGGCGAGAACCGCTTCATCCGCCGCGGCGGCCTGATCCCCGCCCCCATCCACAGCCTGAGGAACTGACGGGCACCGGCGGCGGCCGGGAGGGTGACGATTCCGGCATGGACACCGCACGTTCAAAGCCAGGGCCACCGCCCGCAGGCCGGTGGCGGGCGTTGATCACCGACGGCCTCAAATTGGCCGCCGTGGCGGCCGCCCTTATCTGGTTCCTGGTGCGCGCGACCGAGGCGCTCGGTTACCACTGGCAGTGGTTCCGGGTCCCGCGCTATATTCTCGCGATCACCGAGGCCGGAATCACGGCCGGGCCCCTGCTGCGCGGCCTTGGGGTCACCTTTCAGATCACCCTCATCAGCATTGCCCTGGCCTTCGGCCTGGGTCTCACCACCGCCCTGCTGCGTCTGTCGGGGGCCCCGCTCGGCCGGATGACGGCCCGCGCCTACCTGGAGCTGGTCCGCAACACACCGCTCCTGGTCCAGCTTTTCTTCATCTACTTTGTGCTCTCCCCCGTGCTCGATATCAGCGCGTTCACCTCGGCCGTCCTCGCCCTGAGCCTCTTCGAGGGGGCCTACGCCTCCGAGATCTTCCGTGCCGGCATCCTCTCGATCCACCGCAGCCAGTGGGAGGCGGCCTACAGCCTGGGGCTCGGCACCTGGCGCACCTACCGCCTGGTGATTTTGCCCCAGGCGCTGCGGCACATCCTGCCGCCCCTGACCAGCCAGGCGGTCTCCCTGGTCAAGGACTCGGCCCTGGTCAGCACGATTGCGATCTACGACCTGACCATGCAGGGTCAGGCCATTGTCGCCGAAACGTTCCTGGTCTTCGAGGTCTGGTTCACCGTCGCCGCCGTTTACCTCGTCATCACCTTCGCCCTTTCGGCGGCCGTGGCGGCCTTTGAGAGGCGGATCAGAATTTGACCGGCATCGATACCGACGCCGGGGACTCAACCCCCATTTATGGAGGAGCCATGAAGAGACTGTTTCTGACGACGGGCGCCGCCCTCATCGCCCTGGCCGTGGCCTTCGGCCTGCCGGGGATAGGCGCAAGCGGAGAGATTCAGCGCAAGCTGACCGAGGAGAGCACGATCGAGCAGGTGATCCGGCGCGGGGTGCTGCGCGTGGGCATGTCCACCTTCGTGCCCTGGGCCATGACGGACAAGACCGGCAAGCTGATCGGCTTCGAGATCGATGTCGCGACCCGTCTCGCCAAGGACCTGGGCGTCCGGATCGAGTTCGTCCCGACCAAGTGGGCGGGCATCATCCCGGCCCTGCTGACCGGCAAGTTCGATGTGATCATCGGCGGGATGGGCATTCTGCCGCAGCGCAACCTCAAGGTGAACTTCAGCATCCCGTACGACTATTCCGGGGTCGGGATCGTGGCCCACAGGCAGAAGGCCGCGGGCTTCAGCCGCCTGGAGGATTTCAACCAACCGGAGGTGGTGGTGACCGCCCGCCTGGGATCCACGGCGGCCATGGCCGCCGAGAAATTCCTGCCCAAGGCGCAGAAACGCTTTTTCGACGACGAGTCTCAGGTGATTCAGGAACTGGCCAACGGCAAGGTCCATGCAATGCTGGCCGGGATCCCCCTGCCGACGGAGCAGGCCCTCAGCCAGCCGGAAAAGTACTTTCTGCCCGTCGCCGAGACCATCACCCGCGAGCCCATCGGCTTTGCGCTGCGCAAAGGCGATGTCGACACCCTGAATGTCTTCGACAGCTGGATCCGGGTCGTGGAGGCTGAGGGGTGGCTGGCCGAGCGCAAGTACTATTGGTTCGATACCCAGGAGTGGAAAAGCCTTCTCAAGTGATCACCCGCAGACCCAAATTCGGACGGCTGGATGCCCTGATCGCGGCCGGTCTGGCCGTCGGGGCCGCCTATCTTTTCTACCGCATCCGGCTGGGGTTGAACTACCAGTGGGACTGGGGGGCGATCCCCCAGTATCTGTTCCGCTACGACGCCGAAGAGGGGCGGTGGGCAGCCAACGTGCTCATGGCCGGGTTCGCGATGACGATCCGCCTGAGCGTATGGGCCACGGTGTTCGCCACCCTGATCGGGGTCGTCATGGGGTTGATGCGGGTAAGCCACAGCCGGTTCCGGCGCCTGACGGCCGGCGCCTACGTCGAGCTCATGCGCAACACCCCACCGCTCGTCCTGATCTTCATTTTTTATTTCTTCATCGGCGACCAACTCCTGCCCGCGGCCGGCCTGGAGCTGCGCCTGCGGGAGCAGCCGGACGCCCTCCAGGCCCTCTTCGCGCTGCTGGCGGCACCGCCGGGGCAGGCGGCGGCGTTCTTCTCGGCCGTGCTGACACTTTCCATTTTCGAGGGGGCGTACATTACGGAAATCGTGCGCGCGGGGATTCAGTCGATCGAGCCAGGCCAGCGTGAGGCGGCCGCGGGCCTGGGTTTCACCGCCTGGCAGCGCATGCGCCACATCATCCTGCCCCAAGCGGTGCAGCGCATCCTGCCCCCGCTGGGGGGGCAGTTCATCTCGACCATCAAGGACTCGGCCATCGTGTCGGTGATCTCGGTTCCGGAGCTGACCTTCCGGGGCATGGAGCTGATGGCGGCCACCTACCTGACCTTCGAGACCTGGATCACCATCACCGGGCTTTACTTCATCTTGACCTTCGCGTGCTCGCTGGGATTCCAGCGTTTGGAGGTCGGCCTGCGGCGCCGGCGCGCTCCGGGCTGAGCGCAAACGGGGCTTGCGGATTCGAGAGGAGGACCGACCGGGGTCGGGGTCGGCATCGGGTTCGGCATCGATTCTTGGACTTCGGAGGCGAACAGCTGGCCGACATCCGTGCAGGGACCTGGAAAGACGATACCGATACCGATTCCGACCCCAAAAGCAGCTTAGACCCCGGAACCCTTCTCTCTTTTCCCGGCCTTTCGACTCGTTGAAGAGACTTCAGCCGCAGTGCGGCCTACTTCACCGACACGACCGGGCAGGGGGCCTGCAGGACTACGAACTGGGCGGTGGAGCCCATGAGAATCTTCTCCACCTTGGAGCGCCGTTTCACGCCGACGACGATTTCATCGATTTCGTGCTCACGGGCGAATTGTACCAGGTCCTCTCCCGGTGCCATGCCGCGGATCAGGAGGTGGGTCTTGCAGGGAACGCCCTTTTCGTCGAACAGGGTCTGGGCCCATTCCAATCCACGCTCGGCGTCGTCGATGGCCCGCTGCTCGCTCTCCGTACCGCTCTCCATGGAAGTGACGATGTCGACGCTGGCACCGAACGCCCGCGCGTGGCGCCGGGCGAGCTTGAGGGCCTCTTTGCCAACGTTGCTGCCGTCGTAACCGACCAGGATTTTCATGGGTTCTCTCCTCCAGCGCCAGGGGGGTTCGATCACATTCATGCAACCAACCGACCGCGGCAGGAATATAAAAAAAACAATGAGCTGTCAAACTGAATCGACTCCTCGGCGCGAACAGGGGTCGCAGCGGCCGCCGGCCGCGGCTCAAGGAGATCGTTGACAGAAGCGGTCCGCATCGGCTAAATCAATGGCTCTATGCGATTGCCGCCCAAAACCGCCTTCCGGCTGGGGCTCATATCCGATACCCACGGGTACCTGCCCGCAGAGGTGGGGGGTATTTTTCGCGGCGTCGATCTGATTCTCCATGCCGGCGACATCGGCGCCGAAAGCATCCTGCTCAACCTGGAGGCCATTGCGTCAGTCGTCGCCGTACGGGGCAACATGGACAACGGGCCCTGGGCCGGCCGACTGCCCCAGCGGGAGACCGTTCACGCCGGCGGCATGGTCATCCACCTCATCCACGACCTCGCGCACCTCCAACCCCAGCCCCTGGCGGAGGATCACGCCGCCGTGGTCGCCGGTCACACCCACCGCCCCCAGGTCGAGACCAAAAACGGGGTCCTCTACGTCAACCCGGGCAGCGCCGGCGCCCCCCGCTGCGGCGAGGGGCCCTGCGTGGCGCTGCTCTCGATTAACGGAACGACGGCCACGGCTGAGCTGGTCGGCCTCAAGGGCTGAGCGGGCCGGTCTGCGACGGGAACCGTCTGCCGTGCAACGCCCACCGCAGACCGGCGGCGCGCTGATCCGTGCGAACAACCGCGCATCAGGCGCCGATGCGCTCGAAGACCAAAAGTGAGCGTTCCGAGGTAAGCCCCGGGATTCGATAGCCGTGGCGCCGCAGGTTAAGCGGCGCACCGAAGTCTCCGTTCCGGGCCGAGCGCTCCAGCCCCCAAACCTCCTCCACGGTCATCTTCCCCTTCATGGCAATGATCCGCCCGCCGTCGGCCAGAAGGGGCAGGGCTGTGCGCACTAGCGGCTCGATCCCCCCCAGGGCCCGGCTCGCAACGACGGTAAAACGGGAGGCGCCCTCGCGGCGGGCCGCCAGCAGGTCCTCCGCACGGGCGTGCAGAGCCGCGATCCCCGTCAGCTTGAGCTCGCGGATGGCCTGCCGTAGAAAACTCACCTTTTTGCGGGATGCATCGATCAGCGTGGTGTGAAGCCCCGGACAGACGAGGTGCAGGGGAATCCCCGGGAAGCCGGCCCCTGAGCCGATGTCCAGCAGCGCGGCCCCCGGCGGGATAAAGGCCGCGGCCGCCAGCGAATCCAGGTAATGGTGGCAGGCCATCGCCGCCGGCTCGGTGACGGTGGTCAAATTGGTGATGCGATTCCAGGCCAGCAGCTGCACCGCGTGGCGGGCCATCCGGGCCGTGTGCTCCGGTCGCAGCGCAAGGCCGAACGCCCGGGCGCCCTCTGTGATCAGGGCCGACCACTCATCCGAATCGATGTTCATGCCGCTCAAGGGCCTGGCTACATGATGCAGACGCGCCGCACCTCGGAGATGTCGGTTACCCCCTTGAAGACTTTCATGAGGCCGTCCTGCTTCAGGGTGGACATCCCCTGCTGCATCGCCGTTTTGAAGAGCTCCTCGGTGTTGGCCTGCTTCTTGATCATCAGCTTGATTTCCGGGGTGCCCTCCATGAGCTCATGAATCCCCATGCGCCCACGGTAGCCTGTCCCGGAGCAGCTCTCGCAGCCCGCCGTTTTGCAGATCCGGATGTTTTCGGAGTACTCGATCCCCGTGGCGGGGAACCACTGCTGCCCGTAGTCCATCTGAATCTCTTCGAACTCATCCTTGCTGAGGACGTAGTCCTTGCGGCAGTTCCCGCACAACCGCCGGACCAGGCGCTGGGCCAGCACGCCAAGGAAGGCATCGGAAAAGTTCAACGCGTTCAGTCCCATGTCGAGCAGGCGCGTGATGGTCTCGGGGGCGCTGTTGGTGTGCAGGGTGGAGAAGACCAGGTGGCCGGTCAGCGAGGCCTCGATGCCGATGGAGGCGGTCTCCTCGTCGCGCATTTCACCGATCATGATCACGTCCGGGTCGGCACGCAGGAAGGCCCGCATCACGCGGGCGAAGTCGAGCCCGATCTTCGGTTTCACTTCCACCTGGCGCAGTCCCTGCTGGGTGATTTCGATAGGGTCCTCGGCCGACCAGATCTTGACCCCGGGTTTGTTGATGTGGCCGAGCAGGCCGTGCAGGGTGGTCGTCTTGCCCGAGCCGGTCGGCCCGAC
>JBFYWT010000026.1:0-3005 GCA_041310895.1 Desulfobacteraceae bacterium
TCGTTCGCCTGAACAAGCGGGCCGTGAAACAGCACCTCGGCATGGCCTTCCCCGATGCCGTCAAAGGCGTCTCCGACCTCTTCCTCAATACGTTGATGAAGACCGCGGACACCCTGGAAGGGATCGCCAGCTTCGAGGAGAAACGCAAGCCGGTCTGGAAGAATAAGTAACGAGAACGGGCAACGAGTAAAAAGCAACGACTGAAAAGTGATGAACGGGGCGGGAGTATTTGCAACAACGGCCCGGGGTGGTCACGCATCGGGAGAGGACGGCATCGCGCATCCTGCATCCCGCATCTCGTATCCAGCATCTGCCACGGCAAGGAGGCCACATGAGCCAGGTCGGTAAAATCGGCGTCATCGGTGCGGGCAACATGGGCAGCGGGATCGTCCAGAAGATCGCTCAGGAGGGGATCCCGGTGGTCATGGTCGACCTGAAGGAGGAGTTCGTCCAGCGCGGCCTGGGGACCATCAAACGCCTGCTCCAGGAGGGAGTCGAACGCAAGATCTTCAAGTCCGAGCAGGTGGACCAGATTCTTTCCCGCATCACGGGCACGACGGACTTCAACGCCGTGGCCGACGCGGATCTGGTGATCGAAGCCGTTTTCGAAGACAAGCAGGTCAAAATTGACCTCTTCCAGCGGCTCGATCAGATCTGCGCGCCCAAGACCATCCTTGCCACCAACACCTCCAGTTTCTACGTGCGGGAGTTCGCGGAGAAGATCGCGCGGCCCGACCGCTTCGTCGGCCTGCACTACTTCTACCACCCGGCCAAAAACCGCCTGCTCGAGGTGATCCCGCATGCGGGCACCAGCCGGGGCACCTTGGAGACCTCGTTGCTGGCGGCGAAGCTCCACGGCAAGACATCGATCCTCGTCAAGGATGCCCCCGGATTTGCGGTGAACCGCTTCTTCGTGCCCTTCCTGAACGAGGCCGCCCGTATGCTCGCCGAGGGGGTGGCCGACCTCCCCACCATCGAGGAGGCCGGCAAGCGGGCGTTTCGGATCGGCATGGGGCCCTTCGAGCTCATGAACGTCACCGGGATCCCGATCGCCTTGCATGCCGCCACAACGCTCGGCAATGAGCTGGGGCCCTTCTACGCGCCGTCCCCGATGTTAAAGGCCCAGGTGGAGAAGAAGGAGCCCTGGAACCTGGCGGGCGCGGTGGATGAAGCCAAGCTCCCGGCAATCGTCGACCGCTTTCTCGGGGTCTGCCTGGGGGTGGCCGCGGCCCTGGTGGACGAGGGGGTGGCCTCGGTCGAAGACACCGACCGGGGGGCCAAGATCGGGCTGCGCTGGGCGCTGGGCCCCTTCGAGATCATGAACAAGATCGGTATCGCCAAGACGTATGAAGTGGTCCAGGCGATCGGCCGCGCCTACCCGGATTTCAAGATGCCGGCCATCCTGGAGAAGCAGCACCGGCTGGGCAAGCTCTTCGAGTTCAACTTCGTCGACCTCGAGGTCAAAAACGGCATCGCCTTCATCACCCTCAACCGGCCCGAGGCCATGAACGCCTTGAACGAGACCGTGGTGGCCCAGCTCGAGCGCCGGTTCACGCAGGCCGAGGCCGACCCCGGCGTACGCGCCATCGTCTTCCAGGGGGCCGGCAAGGCCTTTGTGGCCGGAGCCGACATCCGCTACTTCGTCGAGAAGATCAAGGCCGGCCGCATCCCGGACATTGTCGCCTTCACGCGCAAGGGCCACGAGCTTTTCCTGCGGATCGAGGAGTCCCGGAAGCTCACCATCGCGCTCCTGGACGGATTGTCGCTCGGCGGCGGCAGCGAACTCGCCCTCGCCTGCCAGGCCATCGTTGCCACCCCGGCCGGTTCCATGGCGTTCCCGGAGACCGGGATCGGCATCTTTCCGGGGCTGGGGGGCATGCTGCGCATGGCGCGCCACGTGGGGCCGGCGCTCGCCAAGTACTTCGCCTTCACAGGCGCCTTCATCAACGCGGCCGATGCCTTGGCCCTCGGCATCGTCACCAAGCTGGTCGAACCCGCAGGGGTTGACGCAGTTCTCCAGACCCTGGCCGCCGGGGCCAAACCGGAGAAGTACGCCCTGCGCGAGATCCCGGAAAAGTTCAAACCCCTCGCTGCGCTCTTCGACACCGGCAAGGTCGCGGGGCTTCTCGCGGGCAAGGTTCCCGAGGGCGCCAACGCCGAGCTCGTCGGTAAAGTGGTCAAAACCCTCGGGTACAAGGCTCCCCTGGCCCTGCGGATCGCCGATGAGATCGTCGACCGGCAGGCGGGGCTGACGATGCGGGAGGCCGTCGAGGTCGAGCTGGGGCGGCTGCCGGAGATTTTTGCAACGGCCGATGCGCTCGAAGGGCTCTCCGCGGTCGGCCGCCGCCGGCCCGAATTCAAGGGAATGTAGCCGCCGCGCGCCGGTTGTCTCTGAACGATCATCCGTCATCACACGCGATAAACTGGGAGGTGCCGTCATGAGCATGATTTCCTGGCAGATGGTGGAACCCAAGAAACCGCTTAAGCGGGTGGAGGGGCCCGTTCCGGCGCCCGGCGCGGGGGAGGTGCGGCTGCGCGTCGTAGGCTGCGGGGTATGCCACACCGATTTGGGCTTTTTCTACGACGGGGTGCGCACCAAATCCCCGTTGCCGCTCACGCTGGGGCATGAGATCAGCGGAATGGTGGAGGCGGCCGGGGCCGGCGCCGAGCGCTGGCATGGCAAAGCCGTGATCGTACCGGCGGTAATGCCGTGCGGGGGGTGCGATGTCTGCCGGCGCGGCTTCGGCAACATCTGCGCCGCCCAGAAGATGCCCGGAAACGATATCCAGGGCGGCTTTGCGAGCCATATCGTCGTCCCCGCCGGCCAGCTCTGCGAGGTGCCGCTCGCCGCCGACGGGCGCCCCGCCGGTTCCTCCGGGGTCAGCCTGGCCGAGCTCGCCGTCGTGGCCGATGCTCTGACCACACCCTACCAGGCCATCCAGGAATCCGGGTTGAACGGCCTCGACACGGCCATTTTCGTGGGCATCGGCGGCGTCGGCGGCTTC
>JBFYWT010000059.1:0-3345 GCA_041310895.1 Desulfobacteraceae bacterium
CAAGGCCTTCGTCGAGCGGGCGGCGGCCAACGGCATGGACATCTTCCGCACCTTCGATGCGTTGAACGACTACCGCAACTTCGAGATCGTGGTCCCGGCCATCAAGGCCGCGGGTAAGCATTTCCAGGGCTGCATCTGCTACACGATGACCGAGCCGCGCCTGGGCGGGGAGGTCTACAACATCGACTACTATGTCAAGAAGGCCAAGGAGCTCCAGGCCATGGGGGCCGACAGCATCTGCGTCAAGGACATGGCCGGGCTGATCGCCCCCTACGATGCCTATGCGCTGGTCTCGGCCTTGAAGAAGGCCGTCAAGCCGCCGATCCACCTCCACAGCCACTTCACCTCGGGCATGTCGGCCATGTCCCAGTTGAAGGCGATCGAGGCCGGGGTCGACATTCTCGACACCGTCATGGCGCCCTACGCCTACCGTACCTCGCATGCCGCGATCGAACCCCTGGTCATGACCCTGATCGGCACCAACCGCGACACGGGCTTCGACATCAAGCTGCTCGCCTCGATCAACGAAGTGTTCGAAAAAGAGATCATGCCCAAGTACAAACACCTGCTCGACGACACCAAGATGTCCATCATCGACATCAACGTGCTCCTGCACCAGACCCCGGGCGGCATGCTCTCGAACCTCGTCAATCAGCTCAAGCAGATGGATGCGGTGGACCGGATCGACGAGGTGTTCGCCGAGCTGCCGCGGGTGCGGAAGGATCTCGGCCAGATCCCGCTCGTCACCCCCACGAGCCAGATCGTCGGCGTGCAGACGGTGAACAACGTGCTCTTCGACGCCAAGGAGGAGCGCTACAAGATGATCACCGATCAGGTCAAAGACCTCTGCTACGGACTTTACGGCAAGACCGCCGTTCCCATCGACGCGCAGGTTCAGAAGAAGGCCCTCAAGGGCTATGCCCGCGGGGAGAAGCCCATCACCGCCCGTGCGGCCTCGGTGCTCGAGCCCGAGCTGGAGAAGGCCAAGGAGGCCACCAAGGGCCTGGCTAAGGACCTCGACGATGTCCTGGTCTACGCCCTCTACCCGGTCACGGGGCTTAAGTTCCTCAAGTGGAAATACGGCAAGGAGGCCCCGCCGGCCGAGACCAAGCCGATCACCATCGAACAGGTCCGCAAGCAGGATGAGCTGGTTCAGAAGGCCAAGGCCGGGCTCCTGGTCGAAAAGCCCCAGAAAAAGGCGCCGCCGATGAGCGAGCATGCCCGCAAGTTCAACGTTCTCGTCGACGGGGAGTACTTCGAGGTAGGCGTCGACGCCCTCGGCGGAGCGCCGGCGGTGAGCTACGTCCGCCCCACGGCGGCCCCGGCGGCAGCCCCGGTCGCCGCTCCCGCCCCGGCAGCCGCGCCGGCGGCTGCACCGGCCGCGGCCGAGGTGAAGGGCACACCGCTCACAGCGCCCATGCCGGGCATGATCGTCAAGTACCTGAAAAACGTCGGCGACAAGGTGAGTGAGGGCGAGACCGTGATGGTGCTCGAGGCCATGAAGATGGAGAATGCCCTCCCGGCCCCGACGACCGGTACGCTGAAAGCCGTCAACTTCAAGAGCGGCGACTCGGTCAAGAAGGGCGACGTGCTGCTGGTGGTGGGGTAGAAAGGCTGGGAGGCTGGGAGGATAGGAAGCTGGGAGGATAGGAAGCTAGGAGGCTGGGAAGCATTAGGCACCAAGCACCAAGCACCAAATACGAAACACCAAAAACTAAACACCGATGCCTTATGAAAATCCACGAATACCAGGCCAAGCAGCTGTTCAAGAAATACGGGGTTGCGGTCCCTGCGGGCGGGGCGGCCTTCAGCGTCGAGGAGGCACTTGCGACCGGCGCAGGCCTGGGCGGTTTTCCCGTGGTGGTCAAGGCCCAGATCCATGCCGGGGGCCGCGGCAAGGGCGGGGGGGTGGCCCTGGCCCGCTCCGCGGAGGAGGTGAAGCAGGCCGCCGGCCGGATTCTCGGCATGACCCTCGTCACCCACCAGACGGGGCCCGAGGGGCGGCGGGTGGGAAAGGTGCTGGTGGAGCAGGGGTTGAGCATCCGCAAGGAGCTCTACCTCGGCATCGTGCCCGACCGGGCCTCGGCCCAGATCGTGATCATGGCGAGCGAGGCCGGCGGCATGGACATCGAGGAGGTGGCCGCCCGCACCCCGGAGAAGATCATCAAGGTCTTCGTCAACCCCCTGCTCGGACTCCAGGGCTACCACTGCCGTCAGCTCGCCTTCGGGCTCAACCTGCCGGCGGCGGCCGCCAAGAGCTTCACCCCCATGCTCCAGAATCTTTTCCGCCTGTTCATGGCGTATGACTGCTCGCTGGTGGAGATCAACCCGCTCGTCATCACGGCCGAGGAGACCCTCATCGCCCTGGACGCCAAGCTTACCTTCGACGACAACGCGCTCTTCCGCCACAAGGATCTCCTGGAGCTCCGCGATCTCGACGAGGAGAACCCGCTCGAGGTCGAGGCCTCCAAGTTCAACCTGAACTACATCGCCCTCGACGGCAACGTCGGCAATATGGTGAACGGCGCCGGGCTCGCCATGGCCACCATGGACATCATCAAGCGCGCCGGGGCCGCGCCCGCGAACTTTCTGGACGTGGGCGGCGGGGCGAGCGCCGAGATGGTGGAGAACGGCTTCCGCATCATTCTCTCGGACAAAAATGTGAAAGGGATCCTGATCAACATCTTCGGCGGGATCCTGCGCTGCGACACCCTGGCGCGGGGGGTCGTCGAAGCCGCCACCAAGACCGGGATCACGGTGCCGGTGGTGGTGCGCATGGAAGGGACCAACGTCGAGGAGGGCCGCCGCATCCTGGCCGAGTCGGGCCTGAACCTGATCACGGCCGCCGACCTCAAGGACGCCGCCGCGAAGGTGGCGCAGATCGTTAAGTAGTGCCCATCCATAAACGGCGTCTTGCGGCCCATGCCGGCGTTCTCGCTCTTCGCAATCCTCGACGGTGCCACACACCGCCTGCGGTTGCGAAATCGCTGCGGCCTTGGCCTGAACCGTAATCCACCATTTCTGGATGGACACTGAGTAATGGGATGCAGGATGGAGGATCCAACCGATAGCGCCACTTTATCGCGAAGAGAGTTCTGCCCTTGTGGGAGTGGCTTCCAGCCACGATCCGATCGCGGTCCCGCACCGGCGGGACTCCCACAGAAAAAAAGCCTGATTTACTTGAAAGGATAAGGAGCGGATTGTGGCCATATTCGTGGACAAGCAGACGCGCGTGGTGGTCCAGGGGATCACCGGCAAGGAGGGCCAGTTCCACACGCGGCAGTGCGTGGCCTACGGCACCCGGGTCGTCGCCGGGGTCACCCCGGGCAAGGCCGGCCAGAACAT
>JBFYWT010000079.1:0-2512 GCA_041310895.1 Desulfobacteraceae bacterium
TTTTCCGACAAGCCCTTGAGCGTCCGGTGCAGCTCGCGCATGCGCTCGTCCAGGCTCCGGCGCTGGGGGGCCCAGTCCGCCGGGCAGGAGGTCTTTAGCAGTTCGAGCTCGGCATCGATCGCGCTCACCAGCGGCTGGAGCCGCTCGATCATGGGGGTCAGCGCCTTGCTCTCGGAGGCGGGCAGCCGGTCGGCCGCCTGGATCACCTCGTCGATGGATGCCTTCCAGCCGCTCAGCTGCTGGTCCATCCGGCTGCAGTATTCTCTGACGTCCGTCACGGCGCCTCCTGGCAGTCTTCGGTGATGCAAAACCGGGGCGGCCTTGCGGCCACCCCGTGGAGAGGAGGAAGAATGGCGTTAAAACCGTCGATCAGACGATCGACAAGGCAAAGGTAATGCAAAGCGCCCGGGCGTCAACCCCGTCGCCCATTTCAACCGGTTGTTGAAAAACAAATATCAGGCTGTCAGCCAAGGCGTGCGGCGATCGGGGCAAGCGGAGTCCCGCAATGGCGGGACCGGATCACCGCCTGAGGCGCCGTTTTTCAACAACCTGTTTCGCGCGTCATGGCGCACGGCGCCGCATGCTCCACACGTGAGTTCAGATTTGTGGGAGTGGCTCCCGGCCTTCGCAGCCAGGCGGCTTCGGCGGAGTAGGCTCCAGCCACGATTCGGTCGCGGTCCCGCCCCGGCGGGACTCCCACAGAAAAAGAATCCAACTTACTCGGAAAACCGATACCGATTGACACCGGCACCGCCGGGCGTGTATCGTTTTTTCGAGCGACCCCGGTGGTCGACCCTCAGCCATGCCTGAATCATGCCCCAGCGACTCCCTGCCGGCCCGCACGGCAGGCACCACCCGCGAGACGGCCGCCGCCGTTGCCGTCCTGTGCTGCCTTGCGCTCATCGCCGGGGGCATCGGGCTCGTCCAGTCCGGGTTCAACCCCGCGGTGCGAAACTTGTCCGCCATCGCCGCCGATCCGCTTCAGGCGGCCTCCCCCCCGCAAGCAGGCGGCGCCCCGCTCATCCCGGCCCCGGACGGGGTCTCCGTCCTGACCCCGGCGGAGCGCTTCGACCGGGAGAGTCTTTCCGACAAGATAGACGGCAAGGCCGAGCTCTACCTTTCCGCCGGGTTCGTCCGGCTCGACTGCCAGCGCTTCGCCCTGAGCGACCGGCCCGATGACTGGCTGGAGGCCTTCGTCTACGACATGGGCTCGGCCCAAAACGCCTTTGCCGTGTTCAGCGCCCAGCGGCGGGCGGATGTGGTAGCGCGTGACATCGGGGATTTCGCCTACCGCGCCGGGAACGCCCTTTTCATCGCCCACGGTCATTACTACCTGGAGTTGATCGCCGCGGCCGAGGATGAACCCCTGGCGGCGGCTTTGGAGGGGCTGGCCGAAAATTTCATCCGCAGCCGCCCGGTCGCCGCGGCCGCGATCTCCGAGCGGGACCTTTTCCCGAAGCCGGGGCTCATCGAGGACAGCATCGGCCTGATTGCCGCCGACGCCTTCGGCGTGGCCGGCCTCGACAAGGTGTTCACGGCCGCCTACAAACGGCAATCGGCGGAGTTGACCGCCTATCTCTCGCGCCGCGCGGACGCGGATGCGGCGGCAGAGCAGGTGCGATCCTACGCGGAGTTCCTGACCACCTACGGCGGAAAACAGCTCGCCGCGGACGACCCTACTCCGGGTGCGGCGCTCATCGAGATCCTCGACACCTACATGGTGATCTTCGCCCAGGGGCCCTATTTCGCCGGCGTGCACGAGGCCGCCGACCGGGAACTGGCCCTGGAGCTCGCGCGCGCGCTTGCCGCCGCACTGAAGGAGGCGCCGCATGCCGCCCGCTGACCCCGTCAGCCGCCGCGAATTTCTCACCCGGGCGACCAAGGCCGGTGCGATCCTGGTCGCGGCCGGGGCCGTCGGCTATCTCAACCGCGACCCCGCCGGCCCCGGACCGGCCCGGACCGTAGCGGAGAGCGCGGGGCTGCCTGATTTCTCGGTCCCGGCCGCCGGCCGCAAAATGAGCATCGCCCGCGGGCCCGAGCGCACGCGCAGCCTCGCCCTGGCGCTCGAGGCCATCGGCGGGATCGGGGTGTTCATCCAAAAAGGGGACCGCGTGGTGTTGAAAGTCAATGCCGCGTTCGCCTCGCCTCCGGTCCTTTCGGCCACCACCCACCCGGATCTCGTCACCGCGCTCACGCGCCTTTGCCTGGCGGCCGGGGCCGAGTCGGTCACGGTGACCGACAACCCCATCAACGACCCGGCGAGCGCTTTTGCGCTGAGCGGGATCGGCCCGGCAGCCCGCGCCGCCGGGGCCGGACTGATCCTGCCCGCGCAGGGGCTCTTCCGCGCGCTCACCCTGGAGAATGCCCGCCTGATCCGCGACTGGCCGGTCCTGGTCGACCCGCTCACCCGGGCCACGAAGCTGATCGGCATCGCCCCGGTGAAGGACCACCACCGCAGCGGGGCCTCGATGACGATGAAGAACTGGTACGGGCTTCTGGGCGGCCGGCGCAA
>JBFYWT010000085.1:0-8194 GCA_041310895.1 Desulfobacteraceae bacterium
ATGACTGGCAGTCATGAGGCCAGGGGTTCGACCCCCCTCAGCTCCACCATCCCGGATGCAGAAAGGACAGCCCGCGGGCTGACCTTTTTTTTGGGGGGGGGCCTCCGGGAAACACCGCGGCCGCCGCGGCTTGACTTGCGGCATGCTTTGGCTTAGCTATGCAGTTCCCTATGAAGAAGACCAAAATCACCGCTATTCGCAACATCGGGATCATCGCCCACATCGATGCCGGCAAGACCACCGTGACCGAGCGCATCCTCTTTTATACCGGCCGGTCCCACAAGCTGGGCGAGGTTCACGACGGAGAGGCGGTGATGGACTGGATGCCGGACGAGCAGCAGCGCGGCATCACCATCACCTCGGCCGTGACCACCTGCCCCTGGAAGGAGATCGAGATCCACCTGATCGACACGCCCGGCCACGTGGACTTCACCATCGAGGTCGAACGGTCCCTGCGGGTGTTGGACGCAGCGGTGGGAGTCTTCAGCGCGGTGGAGGGGGTCGAACCCCAATCGGAAACCGTTTGGCGCCAGGCGGACAAGTACCACGTCCCCAAGATCGCCTTTTTGAACAAGATGGACCGGGTCGGCGCCGACTTTTTCGGTACGGTCGCCATGATGAAGACCAAGCTCAACGCCGTCCCCCTGGTGCTGCAGCTGCCGGTGGGCGCCGGCGATGAGTTCCGGGGGGTCATTGACCTGATCCGCATGCAGCGGATCGAGTGGGACGACGCCTCGCTCGGCACGGTGTTCACCTCCGGGGAGATCCCCGCCGAGATGACCGATCTGGTCGCCGAGTATCGCGAGAAGCTGATCGAGACGGTGGCCGAGCAGGACGACGATCTCATGGAGGCCTTCGTCGCCGAACGGCCGATCGACGCCGGAGAGCTCGCCGCCGCCATCCGCCGCGTAACGATCCGGCTGGCGCTTGTTCCGGTGCTCTGCGGCACGGCGCTCCGGAACAAGGGGATCCAGCCGCTCTTGGATGCCGTGGCCCAGTACCTGCCCAGCCCGGCCGACATCCCCCCCGCCCGGGGGGTTCACCCCGAGACCGGCGAGATGGTCGAGTGCCTGCCCCGTGAGAACAGCCCGCTTGCCGCGTTGATTTTCAAAGTCTCGATGATCGAGGGCCGCAAGCTCTGCTTCGTCCGGATCTACAGCGGGCGCCTCAAGGCCGGCAGCGAGGTGTACAATCCGACGTTGAAGCGCCGCGAAAAACCGGCCCGGCTCCTGCGCATGCATGCCAACAAGCGCGAGCGCATCGAGGAGGCCGGTGCCGGCAGTATCGTGGGGGTGGTCGGACTCAAGGACTCCTCCACCGGCGACACGCTCTGCACGCCGGAGGCGCCGGTCCTGCTCGAGAAGATCGAGTTCTACGAACCGGTGATCTCCATCGCGGTCGAGCCCAAGACTCACAGCGACCAGGAGCGGATGAGCGAGGTGCTCGAAAAGTTCGCCGCCGAAGACCCCACGCTGCGGGTGCGCCAGGACGAAGACACAGGACAGACGATTCTCTCGGGCATGGGGGAGCTGCACCTCGAGATCATCATCAGCCGGATGCAGCGGGAGTTCAACACGACGGTCAATGTCGGCAAGCCGCAGGTCATGTACCGTGAGGCGATCGGGGCGCGGGCCGAGGCCACGGCAGTCTTCGACCGCGAGATCGCCGGGCAGCGCCAGTTCGCCGAGGTGACCCTGGCCGCCGCCCCGCGGGAGCGCGGGTCGGGCTCGACCTTCACCCTGGCGGTGCCCGAGGCGAGCCTGCCGCCGCCGCTGCTGGCCGCCGCCCGCAAGGGGGCGCTCGAATCCCTCGAGAGCGGCCCCCTCTCCGGCTACCCTGCCGTGGATGTCGGCCTCACCCTCACGGGAGCGGTCGCCCGGGACAGCCTCAGCACGGAGCTCGCTTTCACCGTGGCCGCCTCCATGGCCTGCAAGGAAGCCCTCAACCGGGGCAACCCGGTTCTGCTCGAGCCGATCATGACCGCGGAAGTGCTGGTGCCCGAAGCGTTTCTGGGCGAGGTGATCGGCGATCTGAACGCCCGCAGCGGCAAGATCGAATCCATCGATCACCGGCTGGGGATCCAGGTCATCACCGTGGAGGTGCCCCTGTCGCGCATGTTCGGCTACTCCACCGCCCTGCGTTCCGCCACCCAAGGCCGGGGCACCTTCTCCATGCACTTCAACCGCTTCGACCGCCCATGAAATGGCGGCGGACGCCGCCATTTCATATTACGTTCAGGATAAAAAGACGGCGCTCATGCGCCGTCTTTTTATCCTTCGAGGGCCTTTTTTTCTTCCTTGATCTCAATGTCCATCTGCTTGAGCAGCTGCTCGACCCGCTCGCGCCGCGCGGGGTCGGGGTTGTTGCGCAGCGATTGCCGGAACTGCGTGGCCGCCGTCTTGTAATCGAACCCCCGCAGGTGGTAGAGGCCCAGGTTGTAATGGGCCTCGGCCATGGCCCCCTGCCGCCCCTGCACCTGCCCCAGAAAATAATAGGCGCTGCGGTATTCGGGCATCCGCTGGATCACGGCCTGGTAAAGGAGCGTTGCCTCACCCAGGTTGCCGGATTCCTGCTGGGCGCGGCCCAGGAAGAAAAGCGCGTCGGGGTCATCGGGGAGGGTCAGCCGCGCCCCCTCGAGCGCCTTCAGTGCCTGCTGCAGCCGACCGGAGAGCAGGTACACCTTGCCCAGGTCCCGGAGCAGGTAGCCGTCGAAGGCCCGGCGGGAGAGCGCCTGCTGGAGTTGGGCGATGGCATCGTCCCAGCGGTTGGCGCGCGCGAGGGCCATCGCGTAGCGGTGCCGCACGAGCACGTTGTCGGGCTCGGCCTGGACCGCCGCCGCAAGCCGCTCCAGCTCCGGGCCCACATTCTCCATCCCGGCGACCAGCCGGGTCTGGATGCGATCGAACTCCGCCGGGTCGGCGAAGGCCAGGGGCTTGAGCAGGGCGGCGTTGTCCTCGACCCAGTTTTCGGTGTAGACGATGCGGTCCTCGATGGCCGGGTGAGTCATCATGTAAAGCGGGATCTGCTGCTTGCCCCAGGCCTGCTTGGCGCGGATCTTCCTCAGGATCGTCACCAGGCCTTCCGCCCGGTAGCCGGAATCGGTCAATAGCCGAAGCCCCGTCTGGTCGGCCTGCATTTCGTTTTCGCGGCTGAAGGCGAGCTGCGCCGTCGCACCGGCGGCCTGGGACCCCAATGCCAGGGCACTGCCCACCGCCGCCCCGCCGCCGGCCGCACCGAGCAGGACCCCGGCGGCGATCCCGGCCAGCTGGGCCCAGCCCACCTTCTTGGCCATCTCGATCTTCTGGGAGATGTGCCGCAGGTAGACGTGGGCGATCTCATGCCCCAGGATCCCGGCCAGCTCCTCCTCGCGGTCCATGGCCTGCAGCAGGCCCGTGTGGACGAAGATGTGGCCGGCCGGGGTGGCGAAGGCGTTGTAGGAGTCGTCCTTGATCACGTAGAAGCGGTAGCGAAACGGCTGCTCCGGCTGGGCGGTGAGGATGCGTTGGCCGATACGGGTGACGTAGGCGGAGATGTAGGGGTCGTCGACGATCTCAAACCGCTTGAAAATGATCCGCATGATCTGGCGCGAGAGCTCCTCCTCCTCCCCCAGGGTGATGGCCTGTGCCGGGGGTGGAATCACCCCGGCGACCAAAAGGGCCGCCAGAAGCCAGCAGATCGGTTTATGTAGCGTGGTGGGTTTCATGGGGAGAATGATAAAAAATGCCTATAATGCGCCATACTGCCTAAAATGCCTATAATTGAAAGACGGCTCACGGTGCACGGGAAAGCAAGTCTTTTGGGTCTGTTGGGTTATGGGATGAACCAATCAGCAACCGTGAACCGTGAACCGTTTTTTCATTAATATGCCACACTGGCGCGTGCTTTTCAAACCCGTTTTTTTATGGTAGACGCTGCGACATGGCTCAGGTTATCTGCATCGCCAACCAGAAGGGCGGGGTGGGTAAAACCACAACCGCGATCAACCTGTCCGCATCGCTCGCGGTGTTCGAAAAGCGCACCCTTCTGGTGGACTGCGACCCCCAGGCCAACGCCACTTCCGGCATGGGGCTCGACAAGAACGCGCTGCGCCACACCCTTTACCAGGGGTTGCTCGGCGAAACCGCCGCGCAGGTCCTGGTCCAGGACAGCGCCATCGCCGCGCTGAAGCTCATCCCGGCCAACGTGGAGCTGATCGGCTTCGAGGTAGAGATGATGTCCGCGCCCGGCCGCGAAAAACTCCTGCGACAGCTCCTCACCCCTCTGCGGCCCGAGTTCGACTATATCATCCTCGACTGCCCGCCATCGCTCAGCCTGCTCACGCTCAACGCCCTCACGGCGGCCGACACGCTGATCATCCCGCTGCAGTGCGAGTTCTATGCGCTCGAAGGGCTCGGGCAGCTCCTGCAGACCGTCAAGCGCATCAAGCGCGCCTTGAACCCGTCGCTCGACATCAGCGGCATCCTGCTCACGATGTTCGACCGGCGCACCAACCTGGCCCACCAGGTGGCCGCGGAGGCGGAACGGCATTTCAAGGATCTGGTATTCAAGACCACCATTCCCCGCAACATCCGGCTCGGCGAGGCGCCGAGTTTCGGCAAACCCATCATCCTCTATGACGCGACCTCCCAGGGCGCCCAGAGCTATATCGAGTTGGCCCGGGAGATCATGCACCCAAGCCTCGAAGCCAGCGCCGCAACGCTTTAGGACATGGAAAAAAACACTCCCCCCCAGGATTCACTGGCCAAACGCAAAAAGCTCGCCCTCGGCCGCGGGCTGGGCGCTCTGATTCCCGATGCCGACCCCGCCCTCGCGGCAGAGGGCGACTTCCAGCTGTGCGAGATCGGCCTCATCCGGCCCAACCGCTTTCAGCCCCGCCGCCGGTTTGCCGAGGAAGAGATCGAAGCGCTGGCCGGATCGATCCGCGCCCAGGGGGTGCTCCAGCCCCTGATCGTGCGCACGTCCGATGCCGGCTTCGAACTGATCGCGGGGGAACGGCGCCTGCGGGCAGCCCGCCGAGCCGGGCTTACCCGGGTGCCCGTGGTGGTGAAGCAGGTCGGCGACGATCAGATGCTCGAGCTCTCCCTGGTCGAGAACATCCAGCGCGCGGACCTCAACCCCGTCGAAGAGGCCGAAGCCTATCACCGCCTGATCGAGCAGTTCCATCTCACCCAGGACCAGGCCGCCGCCCGGGTCGGCAAGAGCCGTTCGGCGGTGGCGAACTTCCTGCGGCTGCGGCAACTGCCCGAGGAGATCAAATCCGCCATTCAGACCGGCAGCTTGAGCATGGGGCATGCACGGGCACTTCTCGGCGCCGACACGGCCGCCCAGCAGCTTTCGGCCTTTCGGTCGGTCGCCGCCCGGGGGCTCTCGGTGCGGGAAACCGAGACCCTGGTCCGGCGCCTGAAAGCGGAGAAGAAAGAAAAGCGGGAATCCCCCCCGCGCCCGGAGGCCGCCCAGCTCGCCAGCCTCTCCGAGGAGCTCTCGCGCCACCTCGGCACCAAGGTCCTTATCCGCCCGTCGGGACGACGGCGGGGCCGGGTGGAAATCGAGTATTACAGCCTTGAGGACCTCGATCAGCTGCTGGCCCGGCTGCGCCACGCCCCGCGCGGCTGACGCCTCGAAACAGAGGCCCATGGCGGTCCACATCATCGTTGACGGCTACAACCTGATCCGGCAGTCGCCCCGGCTGAGCCGGCTGGACCGCCGGGACATCGCCCTCGGCCGCGAGGCCCTCATCGCCGGCCTGGCGGCCTACCGCCGGATCAAACCGCATCGGATCACCGTGGTATTCGACGGGGTGAAGGCCCCCGCGGGCAGCCCGCCGCGCGACATCATCCACGGGGTCCGGGTCCTCTTCTCCCGCCAGGGGGAGAACGCCGACGCCGTCATCGGGCGCCTGGCGCGGCAGGAGGGCGAACGGGGTCTGGTGGTGAGCTCGGACGGGGCCGTCGCACGCGCGGCGCTCGCCTGCGGCGCCGCCGCCATCGCCGCGCCCGAGTTCGAAATGCGCATGGAGCAGGCCGAGGCCCTTCAGGGCGCCGAGCCCCGGGAGCAGGACCCCCCGCCGCGGCGGATCGACACCCGCAAAAAAGGCGAAGGGCGGCGGCTGCCCAAACGCATGCGCCGGAACACCGCGAAGACCTCCAAACTCTGACCCGATGGGCGGGGCTCCGGCAGCCCATTGCCGTTCCGCCGGCAGAGCCGAAGGCGAGGCCATGAAGAAAATCTGTGTCATCGACGGGCAGGGCGGGGGCATCGGCAGCACCATCATCCGCAAACTCAAACAGGCCTTCGGTGAAACGGTCGAAGTCATTGCCCTGGGCACGAACGCCATCGCCACGGCCCAGATGCTCAAGGCCCAGGCCAACCGCGGGGCTTCCGGGGAAAACGCCATCCGCCGCACCGTTCCGGCGGTGGACGTCGTCATCGGCTCGATCGGCATCGTCTGCGCCAATGCCATGATGGGCGAAGTGAGCCCGGCGATCGCGGAAGCGGTCGCCTCCACCCCGGCGCCCAAGCTGCTGCTCCCGATCTCCCAGGAAAATGTCACGGTGGTGGGGGGCTCCGCCCTGCCGCTGCCGAGGCTCGTGGACGAGATGATCGAAACCCACCTGCGGCCCCTGATCGAGGGCCGCGGATGAACCGGAGGCGACATGTGCGAAGCCCGTGCCTATTTTCTTGAAAACCAGGAGTCCCGGCTGATCATGGAAAATGTCGACCGGATCGAACCGGACGGCGACGGACTGCGCCTGGTGAACATTTTCGGCGAACAGAAATTCATCAAGGCCCGGATCCGCGCGATCGCGCTCATGGAGAACAAAGTGCTGCTCGAGCCGGCTGCATGATGCGGGAAAGGGGGTTCCGGGTTCATGGTTTAAGGGTTCAACGGTTTAAGGAAATCAGTTTTGCCCGCGCCTGTTATCCCGCATCCCGCATCGTTGATCTTTGAACCGTGAACCGTGAACCCGGAACCGTGAACCCAACCCTTGAACCATTGAAACTCCCCTCTCCATCGCTTCCATGAAGATCGTCATCGCCAAGATGTCCGGGTTCTGCATGGGAGTCCGCCGAGCCGTGGAGACCGTGCTGGACGCCCCGGCCAAACAGCCCGAGCCGATCTGCACCTACGGGCCTTTGATCCACAACCCCCAGGTGCTGGAGCTGCTCGAGTCCAAGGGGATCCGGGCGCTGGCGGATATCCCCGACGTCGCCGACGGCACCGTGCTCATCCGCGCGCACGGGGTGCCGCCGGATGTCAAAAAGCGGCTCAAGGCGGCCGGCTTTCACGTCATCGACGCCACCTGCCCGCGGGTGATCCGCGTGCAGTCCATCATCCGCAAGCACGCGCGACAGGGGGCCGCGGTCATCATCGTCGGGGAGAGGGACCACCCGGAAGTCGTCGGCTTGCTGGGCTATGCCGGCAGCCGCGGCCACGTGGTCGCGAGCCTCGAGGAGCTCGAGGCGCTGCCGGCCTTCGACCAGGCCATCCTCGTCGCCCAGACCACCCAGAACACGGGCTTTTACGAAAAGGTCCGGGACTGGGCGGCCCGCTGCCACCCGCATTATAAGGTGTTCGACACCATCTGCGACTCCACCGAACGGCGGCAGGAGGACGTCCAGGCGCTCGCGGCCTCCGTGGATGCGGTCATCGTGGTCGGGGGGCGCACGAGCGGGAACACCCGCCGGCTCTATGAAATCGCCCGCCAGAGCGGCAAACCGGCCTTCCACGTGGAGAGCGAGGCCGATCTCGCCGAGGACGACATCCGCCGGCTGCTCAGCGCGCGCACCATCGGGATCTCGGCCGGGGCCTCCACGCCGAACTGGGTGATCCGCAAGGTGATCGTAGGTTTGGAAACCAGGCTCTTCCGGCAGCGCTCCCCTTTTCACAAGGTGCTGCACACCTTGATGCACACGGCGCTGCTCACCAACCTGATCGTGGGGCTGGCGGCGGGGGGCCTGTGCTATGCGGCAGCCCGCCTGCAGGGGATCGCAAGCTACTTCCCTTTTGTGCTGATGTCCTTTCTCTACGTCCAGTCCATGCACATCCTCAACCACCTGACCGGCAGCCGCGCTGACCGCTACAACGACCCCGAGCGGGCGAACTTCTATGAGCGCCACAAGGCCTTTCTCACCGCGGCCGCCCTCGCCTGCGGCGCCGCCGGCCTCCTGATCGCCTTCAGCCAGGGGCTGCTCC
>JBFYWT010000147.1:0-7370 GCA_041310895.1 Desulfobacteraceae bacterium
CCGCCGCCGAGCGCACCCACGAGCGCTGCTGGCCGATGCCGCTCGCCGAGGACTACAAGGAGCTGCTCAAAAGCAGCTTCGCCGACATCAGCAACATGCCGAGCGCCCGCGAGGGCGGCGCCATTTCGGCCGCCCTGTTTTTGTCCGAGTTTGTCGGCAGCACCCGCTGGGCCCACATCGACATCGCCGGACCGGCCTACCACAAGAAAGAGTCCGCCATCTGCGGGCCGGGGGGCACCGGCTTCGGCGTACGGCTGCTGCTCGACTGGCTGATGCACGCGCCGGTTTGAACCCCCGCGTGCCGCATGCCCAGATCCCGCCCCAGACCGAAACTCTCCTGGAAGCCGGCGAACCTGCTCTCCCCCATCCCCGCCGTGCTGGTCAGCTGCGGCGGCACGCAAGGGACCGCCGCCAATCTCATCACCATCGCCTGGACCGGCAGCATCTGCAGCGACCCGGTCATGCTCTCCATATCGGTCAGGCCCGAGCGCCACTCCCACGGCCTCATCGCCGCCGGGGGCGAGTTCGTGGTGAACCTGCCCTCGGCCGCGCAGGCCCGGGCCGTCGACCGGTGCGGAATGGTATCCGGCCGCACGGCGGACAAGTTCGCGGAAACCGGCCTGACCCCGGCCGCGGCGCTCACGGTGGGGTGCCCCATCGTGCGCGAATGCCCCGTCAACATCGAATGCCGCGTGCGCCGGACGCTGGATTTGGGCTCCCACAGCCTCTTCCTGGCCGAGGTGCTCGCGGTGCAGGTGGACGCGGGGCTGGTGGACGCCAAGGGGCGCCTGCGCCTGGACAAGGCCGGCTTGCTGGCCTTCGCCCACGGGGAGTATTTTGCCCTGGGCCGCAGCCTGGGGCGCTTCGGATTTTCGGTCCGCAAGCGCCGCCGCCAGGCCGGATAGAAGCGGCGCTCAGCGGGGGCCGAGCCGGCGATAGACGCCGATGAGCCATGTCAGCCCCGCGCCCCAGATCAGGCTGTTCAGCGCCATGGGAACGGTGACCCAATCGCCCGGAAACCACTGCCTGGGGTAGAGCGCGAGCGTCACCAGCGGCAGGTGCAGCAGCTTGGTCAGCCGCACCAGCAGCGTCACGCCGAACCCGGGCCCGTCCGGGGTGCCGGCGGCCTGGGCGGTCAAAGCCGTGGTGAAGGGCAGAATCAGATGGCTCACCCCGAAATGGGCCAGGGTCATCAGAATCCAGGCCGGAAAAGAGAAGCGCACCTTCAATTTCATTCCATACCCTCCCAGCCTCCCAGCTTCCTAGCCTCCCAGCCTCTTATACACCCGGAAAGAGTCACTCCCCCGGCATGAAAGGCTCGATCGTCAGGCGTCGCCCGTCGGTCGCGAGGCGGATGGCGCCATGGCGATCGGTGCGGTAGACCGCAACACCCATGCGCTCGAAGCGTTCGATCACCTGGGGGTGGGGCAGTCCGGAGCCCGGACGCCCGGCGCACGAGATGAGCACGACCTGCGGCTGAACGGCCCCGAGGAACTCTTCTGAGCTCGATGTGCGGCTGCCGTGGTGGGGAGCCACCAGAACGCTGGTTTTCAGGCGGCCGCCGGCCAGGGCGGCGAGCTCTTTTTCGGCCGGGCGCATGATGTCGCCCGGCAGCAGGATCGAAACCTCTCCGAGCGAAAACCGGGCGACCAGGCTGTTGTTGTTGGGGTCGCGACGCCAGCGGTCGGCTTCCCGCCGCGCGATGAAGTCCGCCGGCGGGTAGAGCACCTCCAGCTTCACCCCTTCCAGGTGGGACTCCCGCGGCAGCGCCTCGAAGCGCGGCCGCGCGATGCCCCGCGCGGCGGCCGCCCGCATCAGCGCCCGGTAGGCATGCGAGTGCCAGGGTTCTCCGTTGGTCCAGAGCGAGCCCACGTTGAAGTTTTCCGCGATGAACACCAACCCGTTGAGATGGTCGCTGTTGGGGTGAGTGAGCATCAGCTGATCCACCGTCGCGATCTTGCGGCGCCACAGATAGGGCGCGACGACCGCTGCCCCCACGTCGAAGGCCGCGTTGTCGGCAAACCCGCCCCCGTCGACGAGCACGGTGCGCCCTCCCGGCAGCTCGAGAAGCGCCGCACTCCCCTGCCCCACGTCGATCAGGGTCATCCGCAGGTCGCGATGCCAAAAGCGCTGGTGAAGCCAGTAGGCGGCATCCGCCGCCCCCGCCAGCAGGCAAAGGGCCAGGAGGATCCGCGCGGGCCGGGCCCACCCCTCTCCCGTTGCCCCGTTTCGCTTTTCTTCCGTTTCCGGCGACGCGCCGGCCGGACGCCCCGACCGGTGCCTGAAAATGTGGACGACACACCCGAGCGCCAGGTAGTACAGCACGATTTCCACCCACGACGGGGTCACGACCCGTGCCGCCGCAAACGGCAGGCCCGCCAGCCACTCGATGGCGGCCATGGCGGTGACGAGGATCATCCCGCCCGCCTGGAAGAGCACCTCGGCCGCTCCGTCCCACATCAGGCTGACCAGGGCGCCCGAGAGACCCGTCAAGACCGCGAGGTAGCCGATGAGGGGGATGGCCACGGCGTTGGCCGCCACCCCGATGAAGGAGACCGTGTTGAAGTAGTGCATCACCAATGGCAGGGTGCCGGCTGTGGCCAGAAGCGACACCACGAGGAAAAGCCCCGCTCCCCGGCCGATCCGGGCCATGACGGTCAGCGGTTCCGGCCGAATGCCGCCGGGCGCCGGGCGGGGGGACGGGGCCAGCCCGAAGACAATCGCGAAAACCGCCGCAAACGAGAGCTGAAAGGAGATCGAAAACAGGGCGGGCGGGTGCACGCCTAAGATCACCAGGGCCGCCAGGGCCAGGGTGTTCAAGAGATCCTGCTCGCGTTCGATGAGGAAGGCCAGCAGGAAAGCGGCCGCCATGATCAGCGCGCGCTGGGTGGAGGGCGACATTCCGGCGAGCAGCGCATACAGGCAGACCGGTCCGAGTGTAAGCAGCGCCGCCGCCTTGCGGGCCGTGCCGGTCATGAGCAGGCGGGGCCAAAAACCGAGCAGCCATCGGAACAGGACGAACGCCGCGGAGGCCACGATGCCGATGTGCAGGCCGGAGATGGCGAGCAGGTGGTTCAGCCCGGTGCGGGTGAATGCCTCGCGCACCTCTGGGGTGATCCCCGCACGGTCGCCGATCACCAGGGCCTTGAGCACGGCCGCCTCCGGCCCCAGGCCGGAGGCATCGATCCGGCCGGCGATCCGCTCGCGGAGGTCGTCTATCGCCTGCAGCAGCCCCCCTTTTTCCGCCCGCCCCAAAACGGTTACAGACGGCCCTTCGCCGGTGGCCGCGGCCCACACCCCCTGGTGCGCCAGGTAACGCCGGTAGTCGAACCCTCCCGGGTTGTTGAAGTTGCGGATCGGCCGGATCCGGCTTTTGAACACGATCCGATCGCCCTGGTGCAGTGCAGGGATCGGCCCGAGCAGGGTGACGCGCAGGAGACCGGAAGCCGTCTGATGCCGCTCGCCGTCGCTCACATGCTCCAGCCGCAGCGCAAACCGGGTGCGGCTTTCGAAGTCGGTGGGCCGGCCGTCGACCAGCCCGGTGATCTCCCAGGGCCCGGTGTCGAACAGCCGGCTGACGTGGTCTGCAGGCAGCCGGGGATGATACCAAGGCTGGATGGAGACAACGCCGACGGCGACCAAGAGGATCAACGGGACAATGCGGGCCGGGCGATTGCGTGCGAGCCAGAAGGCGACCACCGCGCCGGCGATGAGGGCGAGAACCACGGCCGCTGCCCGCCCCCACGCCCCCACCTCGTAAGAACCCAGGCCAATCCCCGTCATGAACGCGAGGGTCAGCGGGATGAGCGGCCGGGCGTAGAACGTTGCGGGCAAAAGCGCGCGGCGCATCGGAGTAAGGGTTCAGGGTTCAGGGTTCAGGAAATGAAGATACTGGATACGGGATATGAGGTTCCAGGTTCACGGTTCACGGTTCACGGGTTGGGCGGTGCGAGGCGTACTCCTCGTACGCCGCAGCGAGAAGGGCCGCCGCGCAACGCCGGCATCGGGCGTTCAGCGCTGCCCTCAGACGGCTGCGATCAACGCCCGATATCAAGGCGCGCGAGCTCTCGCAGTGCGAGGCGTACTCCCTGTACGCCGCAGCGCTGCGAGGGCTCGCGCAACGCCGAGATCGGGCGTTCAGCGCTGCCGTCAGACGGCTGCGCCCAAAGCCCAAGATCAAGGCGCGCAAGCCCCGCCGAGCGAGGCGTACTCCTCGTACGCCGCAGCGAGAAGGGCCGCCGCGCAATCCCGCCTTGGGCGGGAATATTGGGCTTTCGGCGCAGCCGTCACTTCACCCGGCGGATGTCCGCGCCCAGCCCCGCAAACTTCTTCTCCAGCGCCTCATATCCGCGATCCAGGTGGTAGACCCGCTGGACCTCGGTCGTGTTTTCGGCCACGAGCCCCGCCAACACCAGGCAGGCGCTGGCCCTGAGGTCGGTGGCCATGACCGGGGCGCCGGAGAGCCGCGGCACCCCCCGCACCGTGGCGGTGTTGCCCGCGACCCGGATGTCGGCCCCCAGGCGCCGGAGCTCGCTCACGTGGATGAAACGGTTCTCGAAGATGGTCTCGGAGATGACGCTGACACCGTCGGCGACGCTCATTAGCACCATGAACTGGGCCTGCATGTCGGTGGGAAACCCCGGGTAGGGTTGGGTCTTGACGTCGGCGCTGGTGATCCTCTGCCCTCCGGCAACGGTAAGGGTGCTGCCGGAGATCTGAATGTCGGCCCCGGCCTCGCGCAGCTTGTCGATCGTGGCCCCGACGTGGGCCGGTTCGCAGCCGGTGATGGTCACGCGCCCGCCGGTGAGGGCCGCGGCCGTCATGAAAGTCCCGGTCTCGATCCGGTCGGGGATGATCGTCGCGGTGACCGGGTTCAGCCCCGGAACGCCCTGGATGGTGATTTCGGGGGTTCCCGCGCCGGAGATCCGCGCCCCCATGCCGATGAGCACATCCGCCAGGGCCGTCACCTCGGGCTCACAGGCGGCGTTGCGCAGCACCGTCGTGCCCTCGGCCAGCACGGCCGCCATCATGATGTTTTCCGTGCCGGTGACGGTGACGACGTCGAAATAGATCTCGGCCCCGCGCAGCCGGTCGGCACGGGCCGTGACATAGCCGTGCTCGAGCACGATGTCGGCCCCGAGCGCGTCCAGCGCTTTCAGATGCAGGTTGATCGGGCGCGCGCCGATGGCGCAGCCCCCGGGCAGCGAGACCCTCGCCCGCTTCAGCCGCGCCACCAGGGGGCCGAGCACCAGCACCGAGGCGCGCATCTTGCGCACGAGATCGTAGGGGGCTTCGTGGCTGTTCAGCCCGGTGGCATCGATGCGCACGCGGCCGCCGCCGGCATCCACGCGCGCCCCCAGCTTGGCCAGGAGCAGCAGAGTGCTGTCGATGTCGCGCAGGTCGGGAACGTTGGAATAGGTGTTGGCCCCGTCGGCCAGGAGCGAGGCGATCAGGATCGGCAGGGCGGCATTCTTCGACCCGCTGACCCGCACCGTACCGTTCAGCCGCCGGCCCCCGTGAATGATGATTTTATCCATACGCTATACACCAAACACCAAACACTAAAAATAAAACGCTCCTGCCGCGCGCGGCCGGAGCGCTGGATCCCGCATGGTTGCAGGAGTTCAGTGATGGCCGGCGTCGTGCCCGCCGCCCTGGCTCTTGGCGGTATCATAAACCGCCTTGAGAATGCAGTAGGTCATGCCGATCCCGAGAATCGAGAGGGCATACCACAGCCCCCCGTGGAAGACCATGTGACCCATGTCCCAGACCCACTCGAAGCTGAACGGAAACATTACTTGCCCTCCTCGATCGGATTGAGCTCGGCTTCCTGCGGGAAGATCGGCAGGTAGCGGTAGGACAACGAAATCAGGATGACGCCGTAGGCGACCGGCAGGATGGTCGTGGCGATCTCCTGCCAGCTCGGGAAGTAGGTGAACCAGGGCTCGAAGCTCAGCACAGGCGCGGCCTGCATCTGCAGCACCATCACCCAGCGGTTGAGGCAGGCACCGATCACCGCGAGCGTCACCGCGGCGAAGAGAATGCGGGGATTGCGGCGCAGGTTCGCGTTGAGCAGCAGGATCGCCGGCAGCACCCCGCAAACCACGATTTCGGCGATCAGGATCCAGATGCCGTAGGCCGAACCGGGGTTGTTGGTGTAGAAATCCATCAGCGAGAAGCCCATCGCCGGCGCGGTGCGGGCGGCCCAGAACCAGGTGTCGATGATCTTGGCGATGATGTAGGTTCCGAGCATCCATCCGCCGATCTTGGCCATCAGGTCGATGACGTCGTCCTTGACCAGTTTTTTACGGGTCGCCGCCTCGGTGATCTTGGTGATGAAGATCGTGAAGCAGATCCCGCAGGCCGCCGCCGACCATGTGTACAGGAAAAAGGTCCAGGGCCAGACCAAGAGCCCTGTGCGGAAGCCGAAGGGCCGGCCGAAGAGCACCCCCGAGACGCCGCCGAGGGACCCCTGGTGGAAGAAGGAGAGGAAGGCGCCCGTCGCGGCGAATACCGCCATGATGTGGTGCATGTTGTGGGAGAGGTGGTGGAAGAAAGGCACCCGGTCGATCTGGCGGTTTTCCAGGATCAGCGGGATGTACTCGATGGTGAGCACCCCGAAGTAGCAGGTGAGGCAGAAGGCCACTTCGGTCAGCATCGAGTGCACATTGGCGTGCCAGAAAATGAACCAGGCCCGCAGGGGCTGGCCGACGTCGATGGCGAGGATCAGCAGGGCCGAGCTGTAGCAGACGAACCCGATGAGCACGGCGAAGTTGATGATGTTCTTGAGCTTGTCCTTGCCGATGATGTAGCGCAGCAGCCCGGTGAAGAACGCACCGCCCCCCAATGCGATCACGGCCAGGTCCGCCCAGATCCACAGGGCAAAGCCGTAGGCGTTGTTCATGTTGGTCTGGTTCAGCCCTTTGAAATAGATCAGGATCAGGGCATAGACGCCCCACAGCAGAACGGCGCCGTTGATGGCGATCCAGACGGCGAACTGCCCGATCGAGCAGCGTTTCACCCCGTTGGGAATCAAAGCAGCATCCATGTGTCCACCCTCGTTGCCGGTTTAAGTTGCACGCGCGACCGCACCGCGCTCATCAGGCCTTCCCGGATCGACGCACCTCGGTGTCCCCGGCCCGGCGCACCCACTCCCTGCTGGAGAGGTAGTAGATCTTGGGGTTCGTACCCAGCCGCTCGAGGAGCCGGAACGCCTTGGGGTTGCGCGATTTGCCCTCGCGGGCGGGGTCCGGCTGGGCGATCTTGGTGACCGCGTGCTGCGGGTTGTTCAAATCCCCGAAGATGATCGCGCCCGCCGGGCAGGCCTGGGTGCAGGCCGTCTGATATTCCATCTCTTCTATCTCGCGCCG
>JBFYWT010000167.1:0-5835 GCA_041310895.1 Desulfobacteraceae bacterium
ACCGGCCATCATGATCCGCATGTAGTTCAGCGCCATGTACAGGCCGATGTACGCGGCAAAAATGGCCAGCGCCCAGTTGTGCCAGGAGAGGCGATCCGATCCATCGCTGGAGCGGGCCGGGTAGAGGAGGTAGGTCAGCGCAAACGCGAAGGCCAGGTGGACGGATCGCTGCAGCTGAGCGGGGAAAAGGCCGAAGGCCGCCGTGTAGAGCTGAAAGAGCGACCAGGAAACCGCGATGGACCACACGATCCAGTGGGGGGCCCCGGTCAGCTTCCGGGCGCAGGCCTCCTTATCGACCTTTTTGAGGATCTGCTCGATCTCTTCCTGGGAGACGGCCTCGACCCCTTGCATCGACAGGGAGGGGGTGCCCGGCTTTTCCGATCCTTTCTGCGTTGGGCTCACGGGAGACACCTGCCTTTCATTATATCAAGCACGGAACATGTGATGATACGCAGGGTAAGGGGAGCCCCGGGCTCCGCCAGGCTCGAGAGGGGGATTTCCCGGTCCCTGAGACGCAGCCGGTGATCGGCCACTCGTCCGACCCGGACCGTAATCTCAGGAACAGGGTGGTTCACGGTCCACTCCAGCCAGCCGTCCGCGGCCACTCGCAACGTGCCCTCTGCGGTCGAGGCCTCCGGCATCCCGGCGCCGAAGGCGTCGAACCGGGAGCCGACGATGACGAGATGATCGGCCTCCACCCGCAGGGTGTCGTAAACGGGCCGCCGGTTCACGGAATGGACGAACGCCAGCACCATCTCTTCGCCGGAGTTAACCCGCGCACACAATAGGACCCGCCCGTCACGGGCGTCGACGATTTCGAGCGCAGGCGGGAGCGGCCAGAGCGAGATACCGGCACCCACCGCGATGACCGCTGCAACGCCGGCGACCCATCGAAGATGCATGGAAGTAAAAGGCATGCGACCCTCCCGGCATCCGTCGCAAGAATTTACCGAAAGGGTCGCCAGCTTGTTTAAAATTCCGCGGATGCGGGTTTCTATTTCATCGCGCCCTTTTCCTTGTAGTACTTCACGGCGCCCGGGTGGAAGGGAATCGAGACGCCCTTCACCGCGTATTGCAGGTTGAGTTCCTTGCCCTTGGCGTGGGCGGAGGCCAGCGCGGCCTGGTTTTCGAACAGGGCCTTCGTCATGTTGTAGACCAGGTCGTCCTTGAGCTGATTGCCGGCGATCAGGACCGCATTCACCGCCACGGTGGCAACCTCGGCCGTCTGGCCTTTGTAAGTGTTGGCCGGGACCTTCGCTCCCGCCAGGAAGGGGTACTTCTGGGTCAGCTTGGCCGCCATATCCGCCGGGATGTCGAGGATCCGAACTTCGTGCTGGGTTGCAACATCCATGATGCCGGCATTGGGGATCCCGGCGGTCACGATGAAGGCATCGATGTGCTTGTCTTTGAAGGCATCCGCGCTCTCCGAGAAGGAGAGGAACTGCGGATTGATGTCTTCTTTCTTCAGGCCGTAGATATCCATGAGCTGCCGGAAGTTGGCCTCGGTGCCGCTGCCCGGGGCGCCCACGCCGACTTTCTTACCCTTCAAATCGGCAAAGGTCTTCATGGGGCTGTCGGCCCGCACCACCACCTGGATGATTTCCGGATACAGCACGGCGATCGCGCTCATCCCCTTGAGCGGCTCCTTGAATGCCTCCTTGGCGTTGAAGGCGAAGTCCAGGGTGTCGCTCTGCACCAAGGCGAGTTCGACTTCCTTTTTGTTGATCAGCCGCACGTTTTCAGCCGAGGCTCCTGAGGTCTGGGCCGTCACGCTCAGATCCTTCACCTTGGAGCTCCAGATCTGGGCCATGGCCCCGCCGAAGGGATAGTAGGTCCCGGCGGTCCCGCCGGTGGCAAGCACCAGCTTATCGGCGGCCTGCACCGCGGCGACCGCACCCATCACCATCACCACCGCCACGCACACACTGAACAGTCGTTTCATTGCGCACCTCCTTTTGTTTGTTTTTGTTTACTTATCAAGCTGAGATGTCGGCCCCAGCACATCGGTGTTTGAATGCGGTCGAATCTTAGGCCAAGGCCTCGGCCATGTCAAGGTAAAGGCGGGATGCTGCGATGACGACGCGGGGCGCGAAGGGCCGCCGGTCAGGCGTGGATCGCGGCCGATCTTACGTGTCAGCCGCCCACCGGCGTGATCGACCCGGGGGCGGCGTTGACATCACTATCCCCGGTGTTACCTTGATCGCCAATTGAATTAAGTGGTTATAGTAAACTCATGGGGTTTATACTGCTTGAGGGCGGGAACGAGTTTCAAGGGCAACTGCAGGCCGTTGATCGGCATGCTCTGACCCTTGGCGGCGGGCCGGGCACTCCGGTGCGGATCCTGCCGGCGGCGGCGGCCCCGGATGGGAACCATCGGCGGGCGGGCGAAAACGGTGTTCGCTGGTTCCAGGGGTTGGGGGCCACCAACGTTCGCGCCGTCGCGGTCATCGATCGCACCTCAGCCGACCGGGCCGATCTGGCGGCAGAGATCGAAGCCGCGCGGCTGGTTTTTCTGCTGGGAGGATTCCCGGGGTATCTGGCCGAAACGCTTGAGGCTACCAGGTGTTGGCAGGCACTCCTCAGCGCTTTTCGAAACGGGGCTGTTATCGCCGGGAGCAGCGCGGGCGCCATGGTAGTCTGCGGCCACTATTTCGACCCTGGCGCCGGCAGGCTCCGCAAGGGACTGGGCCTCGTGCAGGGAATCTGCGTGCTGCCGCACTACGAGCGCATTAAAAGTGCATGGGTGGAGAAGATCGGGCGGCTGCCGCCGGACCATGCGCTTTTGGGCATCGACGATGAGACGGGGCTGTTGAATGATGACCCGGGAGGGCTCTGGAGCGTGCACGGCAAGGGAGCCGCGACCCTCTACACACCCGCCGGCCCGGCCGTGTTCCGGCCCGGGCAGAGGTTTCACTTGCCGGTGTCGGTCGCGAGTGATTCATGAAGAAGACCCGCACCGGAACGAATCCGGAAAATGGAGGAACCCATCAGGGTCCCCTTTGTCTCTGACATAACCTGTGCCAATGCACCCACAAAGGGTCGCTGACGATGTCTGCCAAGGGCATGATCGTTCTTATGGGGTCGGGGGAGCTGACCGCCACCATGGTCGAACTCCACAAGGAACTGATGCGCCGCAGCGCCGCCGCCGGCCCGGCCGTGTTTCTCGATACGCCCGCCGGATTCCAGCTGAACGCCGACCAGATCTCCGCGAAGGCCGTTGCCTACTTTCGCACCCGTGTCGGCCACACCCTGGCGACCGCCTCCTACAAGGTGCGAGTAAACGGCGCCTCGCTTGAGGCCGAGAAAGCCTTTCGTGCTCTCACGCAGGCCGGCTACATCCTGATCGGGCCCGGAAGCCCGACCTATGCGGTGCGCCAGTGGCAAGAGACCCCCATCCCCGAGACCCTCACCCAGCGTGTCGCCGCCGGGGGCTGCCTCGTGGCCGCCAGCGCCGCCGCCCTCACGGTGGGGCGATTCACGCTGCCGGTCTACGAGATCTACAAGGTGGGCGAGGGGCTGCGCTGGGAGCCGGGAATCGACCTCCTGGGGCGGTTCGGTTTCAACCTGGTGGTGGTCCCGCATTGGAACAACGCCGAGGGAGGGACCCACGACACGCGCCGCTGCTTCATGGGGGAGTCCCGTTTCCAGGAACTGGAGAAACTGCTGCCCGCCGATACGTCGGTGATCGGCGTGGACGAGCACACGGCCTGTGTGCTGGACTTCGCAAAGGACACGGCCGAGGTTCGCGGGATCGGCCGGGTGGTGCTGCGCCGCGGCGGTGCGGAGTCGGTCTTCGCCAGCGGGGAGCGACTGCCGTTGAGCATTCTTATGCAAGGCCCCACCGTAAAGCGGATGCCACCGGCGGGAGCGGAGGCACCGGCGCTGCGGCCGGCGGCGCCCGGGGGGGAGCCCTCCTCGTTCTGGGAAGCGATCCATGCGCTGGAGGGCCGTTTTCAGGGTGGGATTGCGCGCGGGGCGCCCGCCGAAACCACCCAGGCGCTGCTCGATCTCGACCGCCTGGTCTGGCACGCCGCGCGCGACCTCGAAAGTGAAGAGTTCATCTCCCAAGCCCGGGAGATTCTTCAGGAATGGATCGTCCAGATGGGCGCCGCCATGACCCCCGGCGCCCCGGCCACAGCCGAATGCCTGGGCCCCCTGGTCGAGGAGTTGCTCACTCTGCGCGATCATCTGCGGGCCGAACGCCGCTGGGCGGAGGCCGACATGCTCCGCGATTGCCTGCAGCGCGCCGGCATCCGCATCGAAGATACCGGCGGGGGCTCCCGGTGGCGGGTCGAGGCATGAGCCAGAAGCCTCCTCCAATCGCCTCCGTGGCCTCCCGCACGGCGACCGTCGACCACGGCGTCGAGCGCCTGGAGGCACTTTTTCGGGAATCGGGGGAGATTCTCAGCTGGTCATCGCCGTTTATTCTGCCCGGGTGGATTCAGGCCTGGCGTGAGGCATTCGCCCCGGATGCCCGGCCGTGGCTTATTTCGGTTCGGGAGAGCGCCCGACTGATCGGGATCGCTCCCCTGCGGCGGGAGGACGATACGGTCCGGTTCCTCGCCAGCCCGGATGTATGCGACCACATCGACATCGTGTGCGATCCGCGGCGGGAGGCGGAGTTCTGCGGCGAGCTTCTCGAAGTTCTCCGGCGGGATGGGATCCATAGGCTGGACGCGGATCCCGTGCGGCCCGACTCCGCCGTACTAAGGCGGCTTGTCCCCGAGGCCCGCCGCAGGGGCTTCGCGGTGTCCGTTTTACAGGAGGATGTTCTCTACGCGCTCGACCTCCCGGAATCATGGGACGACTATTTGCAGATGCTGTCCGCCAAGCAACGCCATGAGATCCGGCGCAAGCTCAGGCGGCTCGGGCTGCAGACCGCCTTCGAATTCCGCCTCGCGGATACACCGGCCGCCATCGCCGCCACCGTGGAGGAGTTCCTCGGGCTCTTCCGGCGCAACCGCAGCGACAAAGCCGAGTTCATGAACCGTGCGATGGAAGGCTATTTTCGCTCCCTGGCCGAGCGGCTGCCGGAGGCGCGGATCGGCGTATTGGACGTTGACGGGATGCCGGCCGCAGCAGTAATGTGCTTCGACCACAGGGGCACCCGTTACCTCTACAACAGCGGCTTCGATGCGGCCCAGAGCCACTTGAGCGTCGGCATCCTGTGCAAGGTGCTGAGCATCCGCGAAGCGATGGCCCGCGGGTTGAAGGGGTACGACTTTTTGAAAGGCGACGAAACCTACAAGCACCAGCTAGGGGGCCGGCCGGTGGCGCTCTACCGCTGCCGGATCGATCTTCCGGGCTGAAGATTCGTGCGAATGAGACTTTTACCCTTGAACATCGCCATGATCAGCATGCACTCGAGCCCGGTCGGCCGGCTCGGCACACCGGACACCGGCGGGATGAGCGTCTACATCCGCGAGCTCGCACGAGAGATGGGCCGGTGCGGCCACCGGGTCGACATTTTCACGCGGGGAGAATCCGGCGGCGCACCCGGCAGCGCGAAGGCCATCGCCGAAAAGGTGCGCCTGGTAAGCCTGACCGCCGGCAACGGGAAGCTGCCGAAACAGGCGCTTTACCCGCACGTGCCGGCTTTCTGCAATGCGCTCGACCGTTTCCAATCGGCGGCCGGCCGGCGTTACGACCTCATCCACAGCCACTACTGGCTCTCGGGGGTGGCGGGAGAACGTGCCCGGCAGGCATGGAGAGCCCCCCACATCACCACCTTCCACACCCTCGGGGCGATGAAAGTCCGCGCGTGCGGCCCGGACTCCGAACCGCCCGAACGGCTGCGGGCCGAAAACAAACTGGCCGCGGTCTGCGACCGCATCC
>JBFYWT010000234.1:0-13930 GCA_041310895.1 Desulfobacteraceae bacterium
ACAACGTGGCGATCAGCGCGGAGCTGATCACGCCGATTGCGATGGAGAAGGAGCTGCGCTTTGCGATTCGGGAGGGCGGCCGCACGGTGGGTGCCGGCGTCGTCTCCGAAGTCATCGCCTAACCGCGCGGGATAGGTGACCCATGATCATGAACACCAAAATCCGAATTCGGCTCAAGGCCTACGACCACAAACTGCTCGACCAATCCGCTTCCGATATCGTGGACACGGCCGCCAAGACCGGGGCGAAGGTGGTCGGTCCGATTCCGCTGCCGACGCGGATCAACAAGTACACCGTGCTGCGCTCGCCGCATGTCGACAAGAAATCGCGCGAGCAGTTCGAGATGCGGACCCACAAGCGCCTGCTCGACATCCTGGAGCCGACGCAGCAGACCGTGGATGCCCTGATGAAGCTGGACCTCTCCCCGGGCGTGGACGTCGAGATCAAGCTGTAGCGCCGGGCGGCCGCCGGCGGGCCGGTGGACGACGGGATCATGAGGAAGGTGAGACGCCGTTATGTGCAAAGGACTGATGGGGAAAAAATTGGGGATGACCGGGCTTTTTGCCACCGACGGACGGTTTATCCCGGTGACCGTGATCGAGGCCGGGCCCTGTATCGTCACCCAGATCAAAACCCGGGCCACCGACGGCTACGATGCCCTGCAACTGGGATTCGGCGCCGTCAAGGGCAAGCGGGTGAGTCGGCCGCGGCAGGGGCATCTGCGCAAAAGCGGGGAGATGCTCTTCCGGCACCTGCGGGAGTTTCCGGTCGATCGCCCCGAAGACTACCAGTTGGGGCAGGCGATCACTCTGGAGAGCATCTTCCGCGTCGGGGAGCGGGTGAATGTCAGCGGCACCACCAAGGGCCGCGGCTTTTCGGGCGTGATCAAGAAGGAAGGTTTCAGCGGTGGCCGCGCGACCCACGGCAGCAAGTGCCATCGGATCCCGGGTTCGATCGGGTCGAGCGCCTGGCCGTCGCGGGTGTTCAAAGGCAAGGGGCTGCCGGGGCACTACGGGACCGAGCGGCAGACGATGCAGAACATCGAGATCGTCGATATCCGTTCGGAGGAGAACCTGCTCATGGTCAAGGGCGCCGTGCCGGGGCCGGCCGCGGGTCTCGTCGCCATCCGCAAGCCCAAGATCGTGAAGAAGAACTAGCGGCTGGATGCGCCGCCTGACGGGGTAGTAACATGGCAGTGATCGAGGTTCACAACATCGACGGCAGTCCGGTGTCGCAGGTCGACCTGCCGGACGCGGTTTTCAACGTTCCGGTCAAGGTGCATGTCCTGCACGAGGTCGTGACCATGCAGCAGGCCAATCGCCGTGCGGCCAGCGCGAGCGTCAAGCACCGCGGTGATGTCGCTGGCAGCACGCGCAAGCTCTACAAACAGAAGGGCACAGGCCGCGCCCGGCGCGGGGACATCAAGTCGCCGCTGATGCGGGGCGGTGGGGTCGTTTTCGGACCCGACGGGCGTACCTATGCCTACCGGGTGCCCAAGAAGGTGCGGCAGCTGGCGCTGCGGATGGCCCTGAGCAGCAAGCTCCAGGAGAAAGCGCTGATCGTGCTCGACCGGTTCGATCTCGCCGAGATCAAGACCCAGGCCGTGGCCGGCGCCCTGAAGGCGCTGAAACTGAAGAGCGCGCTCATCGTCACCCCGGCGGCCGACGATCGGCTGGAGCGCTCCAGTCGCAACCTGCCGGGCGTAAAAGTGCTGCGCTGCGAGGGGTTGAACGTTTATGACGTTCTCAAGTACGACACGCTCGTGCTCCTGCAGCCGGCCATCCAGACCATCGCAGGGAGGCTGGCCTCATGAAACACACCGACATCATCATCCGGCCGCTGGTCACCGAAAAGACCAACCTGCAGAAGGAGCTCTACAACCAGGTCTCCTTCGAGGTGGACCGGCGGGCCAACCGCATCGAGATCAAACGGGCCGTGGAGCAGGGGTTCAATGTACGCGTCGCCGCCGTCCGGACGATGCAGATGCTGGGCAAGACGACCCAGCGCGGGCGCATCCGCGGCAAGCGGCGTGACTGGAAAAAGGCGATTGTCCGGTTGCAGCCGGGCGAGCGCATCGCCTTCTTTGAAGGCGCGTAACCCTCCGAGGAGCTGACGATGGGCATCAAGAAAGTAAAGCCGACCTCTCCGGGGCGGCGGTTCCAGACCTACGACGCGTTCGACGACGTCACGCGGACGGCGCCCGAGAAGCGCCTGCTCACGCCGCTGCGCAAAACCGGCGGGCGCAACTGCCACGGCCGGGTGACGGCCTGGCAGCGCGGGGGCGGACACAAGCGTCATTACCGCGTCATCGACTTCAAGCGCGATAAGGTCGGTGTCCCGGCTCGGGTCGCGGCGATCGAATACGACCCGAACCGTTCCGCGCGTATCGCGCTCCTGCACTACGTCGACGGAGACAAGCGCTACATTCTGGCGCCGCTCAGCCTCAAGGTGAACGACGTGGTGGAGGCGGGCCCGGCGGCGGACATCAAGCCGGGCAACAGCCTGCCGCTGCGCAACATGCCCCTCGGCACGCAGGTGCACAACATCGAGCTGAAGCTCGGCAAGGGCGGGCAAATCGTCCGCAGCGCGGGCGGCTTTGCGCAGCTGATGGCCAAGGAAGGCAACTACGCGCTGGTGAAGCTTCCCTCCGGTGAGGTGCGCAAGGTGCTCCTCGACTGCCGCGCCACCGTCGGGCAGGTGGGCAACCTGCAGCACGAGAACGTCTCTTACGGGAAAGCCGGCCGCAAGCGCTGGCTGGGCAAGCGGCCCCACACTCGCGGCGTGGCGATGAACCCCATCGACCATCCCATGGGGGGCGGAGAGGGCAAGTCCTCCGGCGGGCGCCACCCCGTCAGCCCCTGGGGCATGCCCACCAAGGGATTCAAGACACGCAAGAAGAAACCGAGCGATCGGTTGATCGTCAAGCGGCGCCGGTAGGCCGGTTTCCACTCTGCGGGCGCGCCGGTCGCGGGCAGCGATTCCGGGGCGCCTGCCGCAACAGACACATCGGGAGAGGTTATGGCAAGGTCGCTGAAAAAAGGCCCGTTCATCGATGCGAAACTCATGAAAAAGGTCCAGGAGTCCCAGCAGGCCCGCAGCAACCGGGTCCTCAAAACCTGGTCCCGGCGCTCGGTCATCGTGCCGGAGATGGTGGGGTTGACCCTGGCCGTTCACAACGGCCGCAAGTTCATCCCGGTGTTTATCTCCGAGAACATGGTCGGCCACAAACTGGGCGAGTTCTCCCCGACCCGCACTTTCCACGGGCACTCGGGCGACCGCAAAACGAAGGCGGCGTGATTCGGATGAGGACACGGTTGCCGCAACGAAGAGGATGGATGCGTCATGGAGGCTAAAGCCGTTTCACGATATGTCCGCCTGTCCCCGCTCAAGCTGCGCAAGGTATCGGCGGCGGTCAAGGGCAAACCGGTCGGCGCGGCCCTGAACATGCTCAAGTTCATGCCGCAGCGGGCTGCGAAGAACCTGGAGAAAACCATTCGATCCGCCCTGGCCAACGCCGACCAGAAGCCGGGCGTCGATGTGGATCAGCTCGTGGTGAGCAATGTGACGGCCGACGACGGTCCGGTGCTGAAGCGCTGGGGCACCAAGGCTCGCGGCCGCGGAACGCGCATCCTGAAGCCGACCTGCCACATCACCGTGGTGCTGTCCGAAAAGCGGTCAGTCTAACAGAAGGAGGAGTGAGCTTGGGCCAGAAAGTCAACCCGATCGGATTGCGGCTGGGCATCGTCAAGACCTGGGAGTCCCGGTGGTTCGGCGGCAAGAATTATGCCGCCTACATCCTTGAGGACCACAAGCTTCGCCAGTTCATCAAGCAGAAGCTCTACCATGCGGGGGTGGCCCGTATCGAGCTTGAACGATCGGCCAAGCGCATCCGGCTGCGGATCCACACGGCACGACCTGGCATCGTCATCGGCAAGAAGGGTGCCGAAATCGCCCAGCTCAAGAAGGAAGTCGAGAAACTGACGGCGCACGAGGTGATGATCGACATCCAGGAGGTGCGCAAGCCGGAGGTCGACGCCCAGCTCGTGGCCGAAAACGTGGCCTCCCAACTGGAGCGGCGCGTGGCCTTTCGCCGTGCGATGAAGCGTGCGGTGCAGTCGGCCCTGCGCTTCGGGGCGCTCGGCATCAAGGTCGTCTGTGCCGGCCGGCTCGGCGGCGCCGAAATCGCACGTACCGAATGGTATCGCGAGGGCCGGGTGCCGCTGCACACGCTGCGGGCCGACATCGACTTCGGCATGGCTGAAGCGCGGACCACTTACGGAGTCGTGGGGGTCAAGGTCACGATCTTCAAGGGCGAGATCCTGCGCAAAGACCAACCCGTGGCCGAGGCGAGTTAATCCACAGGAGACGAGACGATGTTGAGTCCCAAGAAAGTCAAGTTCCGCAAACAGATGAAGGGCCGCATCCGGGGGGTCGCCCGGCGCGGCAGCAGCCTCACCTTCGGCGAATACGGCCTGCAGGCGACCGCCAGCGGCTGGGTGAATGCCAAGGAGATCGAGGCGGCACGAATCGCCATGACCCGCCATGTCAAGCGCGGCGGCCGCATCTGGATCCGCGTGTTCCCGGACAAGCCGATCACCAAGAAGCCGGCCGAGGTCCGCATGGGCAAAGGCAAGGGCGCCCCCGAGGGGTGGGTGGCGGTGGTCCGGCCGGGGCGGATCCTCTATGAGATGCAGGGGGTGACGCGGGCGCTGGCCATCGAGGCCTTTCGACTGGCGGCCCACAAACTGTCGATTCAAACGAAGTTTGTCGAGAGGAGCGACGCGCAATGAACACCGCTGAGATCCGCGGACTGACGGTGGCCGAGATCGAGCGCAAGGTCGCCGACCTGAAGCAGGAGCTCTTCAACCTGCGCTTCCAGCACGAGGTCGCGCAGCTGGAGAACCCCAGCCGCATCCGCAAGACCAAGCAGGAGATCGCCCGGTGCCTGACGCTGATCCGGGAAGCCGCCGCCAGCCGGCAGAAACCAGAGGCATGAAGTGGGGACCATGAAGACACGAGGAACGAAACGGCAGGTCGTCGGCGTGGTTGTCAGCAACAAAATGGACAAAACGGTGGTCATCGCGGTGGAGCGCATGGTCAAGCACCCCCTGGTCCACAAGTACATCACGCGCCGCAGCACATTCGCGGCCCACGATGAGGAGAACCGCTGCCAGGTCGGCGACAAGGTGGTGATCACCGAGTCCCGCCCGCTCAGCCGGACCAAGCGCTGGCGTGTGAGCCAGGTCGTCCAAAAAGCCGTCTAAGGAGCGCATCCCATGATCCAGGTCGAAACGCGATTGAAAGCCGCGGACAACTCCGGCGCGAAGGTGCTCTACTGCATCAAGGTCCTGGGGGGTACCCGGCGCCGGTATGCCACGGTGGGCGACATCATCGTGGTCTCGGTGAAGGAGGCCATTCCGAACGCCAAGGTGAAGAAGGGCGACGTGCTCAAGGCCGTCGTCGTCCGGACCACCAAAGAGGTGCGGCGCGCGGATGGCTCCTACATCCGCTTTGACGAGAACTCGGCCGTCCTGATCAACCAGGCCAGGGAGCCGATCGGCACGCGCATTTTCGGACCGGTGGCGCGGGAGCTGCGCAGCAAGCGGTTCATGAAGATCATTTCCCTGGCCCCTGAGGTGCTGTAGCGGGCCCGTGCACCCGGGCGAAGGTTTCCGGTGGGAGAGGCAGTTTATGAAGTTCGACAAATGTACCATAAAGAAAAACGACAAGGTCAAGGTGATCGCCGGCAAGGACAAGGGCAAGATCGGCAAAGTCCTCAAGGTGCTCCGCAAGAAGGAGCGCATCCTGGTCGAGAAGGTCAACATTATCAAGCGCCACACCCGGCCGAATGCCAAGAACCGACAGGGGGGGATTCTGGAGAGCGAGGCGCCGATTCCCTGGGGCAACGTGATGCTGATGTGCAATCGGTGCATGTCCGCGACCCGGGTCACCCACAAGGCGCTGGAGGACGGCAAGAAGCTTCGGACCTGCGCCAAGTGCGGCGAAGCCGTCGAGTCGTAAGGGCTGCCGGCGGAGGAGCGGTATGAACAAGCTGAAAGAGCGTTATGAAAAGCAGGTGGTGCCCCAGCTGGTCGAGACCTTCAAGTATGCCAATCGCATGCAGGTCCCGAAGCTCTTCAAGATCGTGCTCAACATGGGCCTGGGGGAGGCCATCCAGAACGTCAAGATTTTGGAGACGGCGGCCGAGGAGCTCAAGGCCATTTCCGGGCAGCAGCCGGTGATCACCCGTGCGAAGAAATCCATCGCCGCCTTCAAGCTGCGGGAGAACATGCCCATCGGGTGCATGGTGACGCTGCGTCATGACCGCATGTACGATTTTATGCAGCGGCTCGTGAACGTGGCCTTGCCGCGCGTGAGGGATTTCCGCGGGGTTTCCGGCAAAGCGTTCGACGGGCGAGGCAATTTCGCGCTGGGCATCAAGGAGCACATCATTTTCCCGGAGATCGACTACGACAAGATCGACAAGATCAAGGGGTTGAACGTGTGCATCGTGACCACCGCGCGCAGCGACGAGGAAGGCAAGGAGCTTCTGCGGTTGTTGGGAATGCCCTTCCGCAACTGATCCCATCACCGCATTTCGAAGGAGGACGATGTGGCAAAGAAGGCGCTCAGGCTGAAGGCAGCCCAGGCCCCCAAGTTCAAGGTCCGGACCTACAACCGCTGCCCGATCTGCGGCCGGCCGCGCGCCTTCCTGCGCCGGTTCGGGGTCTGCCGAATCTGTTTCCGGAACATGGCCTCGCGGGGCAAACTACCGGGAGTGATCAAGTCCAGCTGGTGACCGCCGCCCCGGTCCCGCGACGACCCGGGGGGGCGAGGCGCCCCACGCGGGGCGCCACCGGGCACGGGCACGGGGGGGATCGATTAGGAGAAACGTATGTCAATGACGGATCCAGTAGCCGACATGCTGACCCGCATCCGCAACGGCGCTAAAGCCAAGTTCGCGAGCGTGGATGTACCGGGGTCGAAACTGAAAGTGGAAGTCGCCCGCATCTTGAAGGACGAGGGATTCATCAAGAACTTCAAGTTCCTCAAGGACGGCAAGCAGGGCATCCTGAGGGTCTACCTCAAGTACGGTCAGGGCCAGACCAGCGCGATCCGGATGCTGGATCGCGCCAGCAAACCCGGTCGCCGAACCTATGCCCGCAGCAAGAACCTCAAGCCCGTGCTGGGCGGAATGGGGGTTTCGATCCTCTCCACGTCCAAGGGCGTGATGACCGACAAGCAGGCCCGCCGGGATAACCTCGGCGGTGAAATTCTGTGTATCGTCAGCTGAGCGGGTCGCCGTCCCGGCACCGGCCGGCGAGCAAGGGAGCCATGTATGTCACGCGTAGGTAAAAAACCGATTCCGATTCCACCCGGCACCAAAGTGGCCTGCCGGGACCGGGCGGTGGTCGTCGAGGGCAAGAAGGGCAAGCTCGCGCGCACGCTGCATCCCGCGGTCGATCTGAGCATCGGCGACGGGGTGGTGAACGTGGTGCTGGTCGCCGAAACCAAGAACGGGAGCGCGCTGCAGGGATTGACCCGCAGTCTGGTCGCCAACATGGTCACCGGCGTTTCGCAGGGGTTTGAGCGCGTGCTGGAAATAAACGGGATCGGTTACCGGGCCGAGGCCAAAGGCAACACCCTGGTGTTCCAGTTGGGGTTTTCCGCGCCGAAGGCGTTCGAGCTGCCGCCGGGTGTCGGCGCGACCGTCGAGAAGAACACGATCCTGAAGCTCACGGGGATCGACAAGGAAGAGCTGGGGCGCACGGCGGCCGCTATTCGTCGCCTGCGGCCGCCGGAGCCTTACAAGGGCAAAGGAATCAAGTACGCCGAGGAGCGGATCCAGAAAAAGGCCGGCAAGACCGGGACCAAGTAACCGCAGCCAACGAAAGTGGGAAGAGAGTATGGCCGTCAATACGAAAAACGATCAACGGGTGAAACGCAAGACCCGCATCCGCAAGCGGGTGAAAGGCAGCCCGGAGCGCCCGCGCCTGTCGGTCTTCCGCAGCGCCCGGCACATCTACGCCCAGATCATCGACGACACCCGGGGCTGCACCCTGGTCTCCGCCTGCAGCCGGGAGAAGGCGGTGATGGCGGCGCACGCCGGAATGAAGAAGGTGGACCGGGCCGTTTCGGTCGGCAAGCTCGTGGCCGAGCGGGCCAAGGCCCAGGGCATCGACAAGGTGGTGTTCGATCGCAACGGGTTCCTGTATCACGGCCGGGTCAAGGCGGTGTCGGACGGCGCCCGTGAAGGTGGATTGCAGTTCTAACGGCGGGGCGGCCCGGAGGATCCCCAGGCCCCCACCCAGGTGAAGGAGGCAGTCTCTTGTTGAAGTCCAAGCAGAGCAGTGACGAACAGCAGCTGATCGACAAGGTCGTCCATATCAACCGCGTGGCGAAGGTGGTCAAGGGCGGCCGCCGGTTCGGCTTCAGCGCCATCGTCGTGGTCGGCGACGGCAAGGGGTCGGTCGGCTTTGGACTCGGCAAAGCCCACGAGGTGCCCGAGGCCATCCGCAAGGGCGTGGAAAAGGCCAAGAAGAACATGGTGAGTGTGCCGCTGGTCCAGGGCACCATTCCCTTCGAGGTCATGGGGCGCTTCGGCGCCGGCCGCGTCATGCTGCGGCCGGCCGCCCAGGGGACCGGGCTGATCGCCGGCGGGGCCGTGCGGGCCGTTCTGGAGGCGGTCGGGGTGCAGAACATCCTCACCAAGTGCATCGGCTCCCACAACCCGCACAACCTGGTGCGGGCCACGGTTCAGGGTCTGCAGCAGCTGGAGAGCCGGGATCAGGTCGCGGCCCGCCGCGGGGTGAGCCTCGAGCAGGTGGCCTAAGGGCCAGGAACCGGCGCTGGGCGCCCGGCGCAGAAGGAAAAATCGCATGTCGGTACGACTGAAAGTGACATTGGTCAAAAGCATGATCGGCAGACCGGAACGGCACCGACAGGTGCTGCGGGGGATGGGGTTGACCCGCCTGAACCAAAGCGTTGAACTGGAAGATACTCCGGCCATCCGGGGGATGGTCCAAAAAGTATCCCACCTGGTGACGGCCGAGGAGAAGAAGGCATGAAGCTGCACGAACTGAAACCGGCGGACAAATCCCGCACGAAGCGCCACCGCGTCGGGCGCGGACCCGGCTCCGGCTGGGTCAAGACCGCGGGGCGGGGCAGCAAGGGGCACAAGGCCCGCTCGGGCGGGCAGACCCCGCCCGGCTTCGAGGGCGGCCAGATGCCCCTGCAGCGGCGCCTGCCGAAGCGCGGGTTCACCAATATCTTCCGCAAGCGGATCGCGGTGGTCAACCTGCGCGACCTCTCCGGGTTCGAGAGCGGGGCGGTCGTGGACGGTGCGGCCCTGATGAAGGCCGGGCTCGTCAAGGGCGAATGGGACGGAATCAAGCTGCTCGGAAACGGGGAAGCCCCCCCGGCGCTCAACGTCAAGCTGGCCCTTATCAGCCGCGCCGCCCGTGAGAAGATCGAAGCCGCGGGCGGAAAGGTCGAGGTCGCTTCATGATCGGCGGTTTCGTCAACATCTTCAAGATCCCCGAGCTCAAGCGCCGCATCCTGTTCACCCTGGCGCTTCTCATCGTCTACCGCGTGGGCGTGCAGGTGCCGGTTCCGGGGGTCGACGGCACGGCGCTCGCCTCCATCTTCGCCGCCGCCAAGGGGACGCTCCTCGGCCTGGTCGACATGTTCTCGGGCGGGGCGCTCGAGCGGCTCTCGGTATTCGCGCTCGGGATCATGCCCTACATCAGCGCCTCGATCATTTTGCAGCTGTTGACCGTGGTCGTGCCGCACCTGGAGCAGCTCAAAAAGGAAGGCGAGGCCGGGCGCAAGAAGATCACCCAGTACACGCGCTACGGCACGGTGGTCCTGAGCATCATCCAGGGCTTCGGCATCGCCATCGGCCTCGAAACCATGACCGCTCCCGGCGGGGCCGCCGTGGTGCTGGTCCCGGGCTGGGGGTTCCGCCTGCTGACGGTCATTACGCTCACGGCCGGCACCGCCTTCATTATGTGGCTGGGGGAGCAGATCACGGAGCGCGGGATCGGCAACGGGATCTCGCTCATCATCTTTACGGGCATCGTCTGCCGGCTGCCGGTGGCGATCGGGCACACGTTCCAGCTGCTCTCCACCGGTGAGATCGGCATTTTCCTCGTCATCGTTCTGCTCGTGCTGATGGTGGCGGTGGTCGGTGTCATCATTTTCGTGGAGCAGGGGCAGCGGCGCATCGCGGTCCAGTACGCGAAGCGTGTCGTCGGCCGGCGGATGTACGGCGGCCAGAGCACCCATCTGCCGCTTAAGATCAACAGCGCCGGGGTCATCCCGCCGATCTTCGCCTCCTCAATCATCATGTTCCCGGCGACCATCGCGAGCTTCATCAACGTGCCGTGGATGAAGTCCATCGCCGATGCGCTGATGCCCGGGCAGGCCCTGTACGAGCTGATCTTCGTCGGGTTCATCGTCTTTTTCTGCTACTTCTACACCGCGGTGACCTTCAACCCGACGGATGTGGCGGACAACATGAAAAAAGCCGGCGGGTTCATCCCCGGCATCCGGCCGGGACGGCGCACGGCGGAGTACATCGACCGGGTGCTGAGCCGGATCACCTTGGGCGGGGCCGTCTACGTGTCGGCGGTCTGCGTCCTGCCCTCGGTGCTGATCAGCCAGTTCAACGTGCCGTTTTATTTCGGCGGCACGGCGCTCCTGATCGTGGTGGGGGTGGCGATCGACACGATTTCCCAGATCGAGAGCCACATGCTGACGCGGCATTACGAAGGGTTTCTCAAGGGCGGCGCCGGGCGCATCCGGGGCCGGCAGTAGGCCGCGGCGGCATACGGGGACGCTGAGGGTCGGAGCGGGGACGATCGATGGCAAAAGAGGAAGCAATCCGGGTCGACGGTGTCGTGCTCGAGACGTTGCCCAACGCGATGTTTCGGGTCGAGCTGGAGAACAAGCACCAGGTGCTGGCCCACATTTCCGGGAAAATGCGCATGCATTTCATCAAGATCCTGCCGGGGGACAAAGTGACCCTGGAGCTGTCGCCCTACGACCTCACCCGCGGGCGCATCGTCTACCGGTCGAAATGAATCGCGGTGAATGGGTCGAAGGCCGCCCGCGAAGAGGAGAGAAAACCGATGAAAGTCAGGGCATCCGCCAAGAAGATTTGTCCCAAATGCAAGATCGTGCGGCGCAAAGGCGTCGTGCGGGTGATCTGCGAAAACAAGCGGCATAAACAGCGGCAGGGATAAGGAGGGCTTCAACCGTGGCACGCATAGCGGGCGTCGATTTGCCCAGGAACAAGCGGATCGAGATCGGGTTGACTTACATCTACGGGATCGGCAAGTCCACCTCCCAGAAGATTTTGTCCCAGCTCGACATCGACGCAAACACCAAGACCGATGATTTGACTGAAGCGCAGATCAACAGCATCCGCAAGGTGATCGACGGCGAGCACATGGTCGAAGGGGAGCTGCGCACCGATCTGTCCATGAGCATCAAGCGCCTCATGGACTTGGGGTGCTACCGGGGGCTGCGGCACCGCAAAGGCCTGCCCGTGCGCGGGCAACGCACCCACACGAACTCGCGCACCCGCAAGGGGCCGCGCCGGGCCACGGTCAAGAAGAAAGTTCTCACCAAGAAATAGCGGCCGCCGGGTTCCGCGGTGAACATCCGGCGCCCAACGCAGACAGAGGGATCACGGAATGGCAACCAAAGGGTCTCAAGCAAAAAAGAAGGTCAAGCGCAGCGTCGCGAGCGGGGTGGTCCACATTCAGTCCACCTTCAACAACACGATCGTGACCATCACCGACGCCACGGGGGGCACGGTGGCGTGGTCGAGCGCCGGGGTGCTCGGGTTCAAGGGGTCGCGTAAAAGCACCCCCTTCGCCGCCCAGGTCGCGGCCGAAAATGCGGCCAAAAAGGCTATCGAACAGGGCATGAAAACCGTCGTGGTCTACATCAACGGGCCCGGCCCCGGCCGTGAATCGGCGCTGCGGGCGCTTCAAAACACCGGATTCAATGTCACCTCCATCAAGGACGTGACCCCCATCCCCCACAACGGCTGCCGGCCGCCCAAGCGCCGGCGCGTGTAGCCCCGCGGGGGGGAGTGCAACCTCAGGCAGTCGCTTCACAGGGAGGCTAATGTGGCAACGTACAGCGGTTCGGATTGTCGGTTGTGCCGACGCGAGAACGTCAAGCTCTTTCTCAAGGGAGATCGATGCTATTCGGATAAATGCGCCTTCGACCGGCGCTCGTACCCGCCGGGCCAGCACGGGGAGCGCCGTGGGCGCAAGATGTCGGACTACGGCATCCAGCTGCGGGAGAAACAGAAGATCAAGCGGATCTACGGACTGACCGAAAAGCAGTTCCATCTGTTCTTCGAGCGCGCCGAGCGTCGCAAGGGCGTGACCGGCACCAACCTGCTCGTGGCGCTGGAAAGCCGGCTTGACAACGTCGTCTATCGCCTGGGGTTTGCCAATTCGCGCACCCAGGCGCGCCAGTTGGTGCAGCACAGCCATTTTCTCGTCAACGGCAAAAAGGTGAACATCCCATCCTATCAGGTGAAAGCCGGCGACGCCGTGGAGGTCCGCGAGCGCAGCAAAAAGATTCAGAACATCCAGGATTCCCTCGATGCCGTGGTGCGGCGCGGGGTGCCGTCCTGGCTGGATCTGGAGAAGGACAACCTCAAGGGCATCGTCAAGGGCATGCCCGTGCGCGAAGATCTGACCACGCCGATGCAGGAGCAGTTGGTCGTTGAGCTGTATTCCAAGTAGCGGGACCGAGGCCGCTCGAAGAAACGGCGGACGGCGGGCCGAGTTGGGTACCCCGCCGGATCAACCCCCGAGGAAATGAGGAGAAACCACGATGCCGTCTGATGCATTGATGTACATGAACTGGCAGCAGATCATCCGGCCCGAAAAAATCCAGGTCACGAGCAACCCGAGCTACGGCAAGTTCGTGTGCGAACCACTGGAGCGCGGGTTCGGGATCACGATCGGCAATTCGCTGCGACGGATCATCCTGTCTTCCCTGCACGGAGCGGCCATCACCACGGTGAAGTTCGAAGGGGTCATGCACGAGTTCAGCGTGATTCCCGGTGTCCTGGAGGACGTCTCCGAGATCCTGCTCAACCTCAAGGAAGTGCGTTTCAAGGTGGACGACCCCAAGCCCAAATCCCTGCGGATCGAATCCGCGGGGGAGGGAGAGGTGACCGCCGGCCAGATCGTCAGCGACGACGGGCGCTGTACGGTCCTGAACCCGCAGCAGCACATCGCGACGCTCTCCGACAAGGCGTCGCTCAAGATGACGATGACCGTCAAAACCGGCCGGGGCTACATGCTCGCCGAAGCCAATAAGGACCCGGAGGCTCCGGCCGGCACGATTCCGGTCGACGCTGTTTTTTCGCCCATCCGGCGCGTCAATTACGTTGTGGGCAACGCTCGTGTCGGTCAGCGCACCGATTACGACAAGCTGACCATGGAGGTGTGGACGGACGGGAGCATTCTGCCGGAGGATGCCGTCGCCTATGCCGCCAAGATCCTGAAGGAGCAGGTGAGCATCTTCATCAACTTCGAAGAGGGGCGGGAGCCCGAGCCCTCGCGCAAGCTCGACGGCCGGGAAATGCCCAAGTTCAACGAGAACCTCAACCGCAGCGTCGATGAGCTTGAGCTGTCGGTGCGCAGCGCCAATTGCCTCAAGAATGCGGACATCCACAAGATTTGGCAACTGGTCAGCAAGTCCGAATCAGAGATGTTGAAAACCAAGAACTTTGGGCGCAAATCTCTGAATGAGATCAAAGAAGTGCTTACCGATATGGGCCTGTCGCTGGGAATGAAGCTGGATGGCTTCACGGTGCCGCAGGAAGAGGGTCAGGAAGGAGCGTAGTCGGTTCTATGAGACATCGAAAGGCCGGGCTCAAACTGGGCCGAAAAAC
>JBFYWT010000190.1:0-3477 GCA_041310895.1 Desulfobacteraceae bacterium
GGGGCGCCGATCAGGGCCGTGATGACCCCCGCCGGCATCTCGCCCTGGTCCGGCAGGGTGCGGGCCAGGATGTCGCAGGCCGTCAGGTAAGCCCCGCCGCCCAGGATGCAGGCCGGGACGAGCAGGCGGTGGTCCGGCCCCCAGATAAACCGGAGCAGGTGCGGGATGACCAGCCCCACGAACCCGATGAGCCCGCTGACGCTCACGACCGCACTGACCATCAGGGAGGTGACGACCAGGAGCACCACGGTCACCGACCGCAGGGGGAGCCCCATGCTGAGCGCCATGTCGTTGCCCATCAGGAGCAGGTTCATGGCATGGGAAAACAGGAATACCGCCCCGAAACAAGGCAGCAGGAGCGCCGCCAGGATCACGACCGTGCGGCCGTCGGCCGAGGAGAGATCGCCCATCAGCCAGAAGATGATGTTGTGCAGCCGGGCGTCCTGGGTCATCGAGACGAGAAACATGATGACCGCGGCACAGAAGGCGTTCACCATGACCCCGGAGAGCAGGAGCGCATCGTTTTTGAGCACGGAGCGGCCGGCCGACATGGCCACGATGAGCGCCAGCGTCGCCAGGCTGCCCAGAAAGGCGCAGGCGCTCACCCCCGGGAAGCGGGCAAGGCCGAGCAGGATTCCCAGGATGGCGCCGATGGCCGAGCCGCCGGAGACACCCAGGATATAGGGCTCCGCGAGGGGATTGCGCAGCAGGGCCTGGAACACGAGACCGCCCAGGGAGAGTGCCCCTCCGGCCAGGGCGGCGAGAAGCGCCCGGGGCAGGCGGATACGCCAGATGATGGTCTCCATGGCGGCGTCCGGCGCCCCCTGCCCCAGCACGACGGAGAGCGAGCGCAGAAGCCCCTCCCCGCCCGATCCGCTCGCAAGCGCCAGCAGCAGAACGGCTGCCAGTAGGAGCAGCAGCGACACCAGGACCACCAGCAGGCGCCGGAGCAGGGGAGCGGCGGAGAGCCTCATTTCAGGCCTCCGAAAAGCTCCGGGTGGATGACGGCGGCGAGCGCTTCGAGCCCCTCGACGAGCCGCGGCGAGGGGCGGTCGAAAATGTCCGAGTCGACAACGTGGATGCGGCCGTCGCGCACGGCCGGAACGCCGGGCCAACGGGCCCACTCCCGCCGGCTCTCCTCGACGGCACCCGCCGCCCGGTCCATGGAGCTGATGACGATGACCTCGGGGGCGAGCCCCAGCACCTGCTCGCGACTGAAGCGCGGATAAGCGGCGGCCCCGGCAGCCACGTTGACTCCTCCGGCCAGACCGATCAGCTCATGGGCAAAGGTGTCCGTCCCGACCGAGACGATCGGCGCCGCGCCGATCTGAAAGAAGACCCGCGGCCGGCGAGTGCCCCCCGCCAGCCGGTGCGTAATCCGCTCGATCCGGCCGCGCATCGCGCCGATCAGGGCGTCCGCCCGCGGCGCGGCGTTGAGCACGAGCCCCAGATCGTGGATCGCCCGGATCACCGTCGCCACATTGCGGGGATCGAGCGCGAAGACCGGCACCCCCAGGGCCTCCAGGCGCTCGACGGCCGCCTTCGGGTTGCCGTCCTTCACGGCGATGCACAGATCGGGCCGCAGGCCGACGATGCGCTCCAGGTCGAGGCGCACGTAGGAGCCCACCTTCGGCAGGCGGGCGGCCTCCGGCGGGAAATCGCAGTGGGCGGTGACGCCCATTAAACGTGCTTCCTCACCGAGGGCGAAGATGATTTCGGTGACGCTGGGGGCGAGCGCCACGATCCGCTGCGGCCGGTCGGGTACCTCCACCCGCCGTCCGGCCTGGTCGAGGAGGCTTCGCGCCGCCGCCGGCGCTGAGGCGAGGAGGATCAGCCCCACCGCAACCACCCCGATTCCGACGATGTCGCCCGACAGCTTGCGCATGAACCGTCCGCAGCGGTACCGGCCCCGCGACCGCCCCGCAGATAAAAAAAATCCCGGACCGAAATTGACTCGATCCGGGATCTGAAACCACCTGGCGATCGCTGAACAATTCTCGGTCCACGGAGACTCGATGATCGTTCAGGCAGGTCTTCTGACTTCCCTCCCGTTTCCGCGGCCTTCCCGCACCCAAAACGTCGGTGCAGTGGCATGATCGAGCGGAAACGGCTCCGGCGGCGTCAAACCGGCGGCGAGGGTCACAGCGGCGGGCCCGTCCTCGATTCGCACGAGGTTCCCTTTTAAGCTCCGTCAACGGGGTGAACCCCTTGGAGCGCCTGAACCCAAGTTGTCCATTAGATCGCTCCGGGAGGAAAAGCAAGCGAAAAAGAGGGGGGGCGGGCCGAAAAATGCCGGTAGGGCACACCCGGCCGCACGCGGGGGTCAGTCAGCCTCAGCAGCCGACGGGACGTTTGACCTTCGCGGAGATTTTCAGATCACGGATGCAGGCGGTGCACTCCGGGGCCTTTTTCGGGTCGGGCCGGCAGAAACGGGTGAAGGATTTCAGCCACTCATCCCCCGCGCGCGGGCAGGTGTGGATGTATTCGATGAAGCACACCAGCCGCTCCACGGTCTTGGGGTCGATCGCATGCTCCATGCGGCAGGCGGTGGCCTGGGTTGTTCGGTCGCAGGGGCCGCCGTCGTGAAAAAACGTCCGCCGGCGGTTCCGATTTGGCATCGACTGCGCCTTCGCGGCGCAAGTGGGCTGTTTTGGAATTCATCGTTTCAAAACGCCGGGACCCCGGCGTCGTATAGAGGCGATTGTCGCCCCGGCGGATTCTTCAAAAGGGTTGGAAGGGACTTAAAATTTCAAGTCTGCTGTTTGAATTTTCCGGCAGGCGAACCATCCCGCCTGAGGCCGATCGCTTTCGTGCAGATCAAACTTTGAATTTGAATTCCACATTTCAGCGTAGTATGCGTGATCCGCTGAATCGGAAACGCGAGATGGGTACAAAATGAAACCGCAAAACGCCTTTGAAATATTCAAACTGCTGGAGAAGTCCAACTGCGGCAACTGCGGGGAGAAGACCTGCCTTGCCTTTGCCGGGGCGGTCTTCAAGGGGCAGCGCCGGCTGGGCGAGTGCCCGCGCCTCGACCCGAGCGTCCTCGCGCGCTACGCAGAGGAAGGCCCCTCCCCGGGGGTGCCGGAGCCGGAGGGTGCGGCTCACTTCCGGAAACTCAAAAACGAGGTCGCCGGCCTCGACCTGGCGGCGGCGGCCGCGCGCGTCGGCGGGCGATACGCCGAGGGACGCTTGACCCTGAAAGTGCTCGGCAAGGATTTCGGCGTGGATGCCCGCGGCAATTTTTACGCCGACATCCACGTCAACCCCTGGGTCGCCATCCCCTTTCTGACCCACATCGTTTACGGAGAGGGAGCCGCCCCGATCGGCCGCTGGGTCTCGTTCCGCGAACTCAAGGAAGGCCGTGAGCGCTATCCATTGTTTCACAAGCGCTGCGAGGAGGCCATGCAGCAGGTGGCCGACGCCTACACGGGCCTCTTCGACGACATGGTGCATCTCTTCGGCGGCCGGCAGGTG
>JBFYWT010000007.1:0-2763 GCA_041310895.1 Desulfobacteraceae bacterium
CACCTCGTGCGCTATCTGAACGCCCTGGCCATCCGCGCCCGGCGGGCGTTGGCGGCGCCCGAAAAGGACCGCGCCAAAGCCCAGGGCCTCCTGGCCGGTTCCGAACGCTTTCAGCGGCTCCTGAAAAGCCTGGCGCCCGGCACCTCGGCCGAGAAGCGCCGGGCCATGGAGGAGCTCTTCTGGCTGATCGAGGAATACAAGGTGTCGCTCTTCGCCCAGGAGCTCAAGACCGCGGTCCCGGTCTCGCCCAAACGGCTCGAAGAGAAGTTCAGGGAGGTCGAGCGGATGGCGTAGAGAAGAGTAACGAGCAACGAGGAAAATAAGGGTCCGAGGGGCCGAGGGTCCAAGGGTCCGAGGGATAATGAAAAAGAAGCAACGAGTAACCCATGAAGAATTGTAACGAGTAAAAAAGACAAAGTCGGAACTCCGACTCGGAACTCGGTACTAAAAAATGGGGTCGGTATCGGAGTCGGTATCGAATCCGCCTCGGAATGTCTCTACCAAACACCAAACACCAAACACCAAACACTAACGAGTTTCGAGTCGGAGTGATGAACGCGGAGGGGCAAGACGAAGGCGCGATGGCGACGGAAGCAAATAGCCCGGCCGTCTCGGTGATCATCCCGACCTGCAACCGCGCCTGGTGCCTGGCGGAGGCCGTGGATTCGGTGCTGGCGCAGGCGTACCAGGACTTCGAGCTGATCGTGGTCGACGACGGATCGACCGATGAGACGCCGCGGCTGCTGGAGACTTACGGCGCTGCGATCCGAATGCTGCGCTGTAAGAACCGCGGGGTGAGCGCCGCCCGCAACGCCGGGATCGCGGCCGCGCGGGCGGGGCTCATCGCCTTCCTGGACTCGGACGATCTCTGGCTGCCGGGCAAGCTCTCACGGCAGGTCGCATTTTTCGAGCGTATCCCGGAGGTCCTCATCTGCCAGACCGAGGAGTGCTGGGTGCGAAACGGCCGCCGGGTGAACCCCGGAAAGCGCCACCGCAAGCGGGGCGGCCTGATCTTCGAGCCCTCGCTCGAGCTCTGCCTGGTCAGCCCCTCGGCGGTCATGGTGCGCCGGGGGCTTTTCGATCAGGTGGGTCTTTTCGACGAAGCGCTTCCGGCCTGCGAGGACTACGACCTCTGGCTGCGGGTGAGCTGCCGGATTCCCATCCACCTGATCGAGACCCCCCTGATTATCAAACGCGGCGGCCACGCAGACCAGCTCTCGCGCGCCTGGGGCCTGGACCGGTACCGCATCGCCTCGATTCTCAACCTGCTCGAAAGCGGTCTGTTGTCCGATGACCAACGCCGGTCCGCCCTCCGGGTCCTGCGGCAAAAATGCGCCGTCGTGGCCGGCGGCTGCCGCAAGCGCGGGCGGCGGAAGGAGGGGGCCTACTACGAGCAGGTGGCGGCCGGGGCCGGGGAGGGGGGCGTCCCTGCGCCCGATTCAGTAGCAACCTTCCTTGAGGAGCCGCGGTAATGAAAGCGCCTGAAACTCCCTCCGCACCGGAAAACGAGCCCGGGCCGCCGGATCACCTCCTGATCCAGACGGTCACGGGCTGCAACGGCCGCTGCCGCTTCTGCCCGAACGCGAAGACCCGGCGGCGGATCCCGGTGGGCCGGCGGATGGCGTGGGACCTCTTCCACTCGGTGGTCGACCAATGCCTGGCGCTCGGCGTGCGGCGTTTTTCGCTCTATCTCATGAACGAGCCGATGCTCGACCCCGAGCTGCCGCGGCGCATCGCTGCCATCGCCGCCCGCATCCAAAAGCCCCAGTACGTCAAGATCGTCAGCAACGGCTCGCTTTTGACGGAGCGCATGGCCCGGGGGCTGCTCGATTCGGGTCTCGACAAACTGAAGCTTTCGGTGCAGAGCCTGGACCCTCCCAGCTATATGGATATCACGGGCCTCCCGCTGGTGCGCACCTTGAGAAACATCGAGCGCTTCATGGAGCTCAAGGCCGCGGCCGGAGCGAAGCGCCCCCGGCTGGAGGTGGCCATGGTGGACAGCCCGCTCACCCACGCCGAAATCCCCTCGGCTCGCCAATTTTGGCAGGCACGCGGGGTCTCACTCTCGGTCCAGCCCATGGAGAACCGCGCGGGCCATGCCGCGATCCGAAAGGACGCCGCCGGCAAGCTGGGGCACTTCAGAAACTGCCCGCGTCTGACCGAGCAGCTCCCGGTGCTCCAGGACGGGCGTGTCGTGCAGTGCTGCGCCGACTGGGAGCAGCTCGGCCGGATGGGCGATCTCACCCGGGAGCGGGTGGCGGATGTATGGTATGGCGCGCACTACCGCGACCTGCGCCGCCGCCTGGCCGCCTGGGATGTGGCCGGCACGATCTGCGCCGGCTGCCGGATCGCGTCTGTTGCCGCCGATTAGAACACCGCCTCCGCGGTAGCGGGACCGACGAACACGGGGTGTATTTCGAATTTAAAAACGATTGGAGGCCATCCCATTTTTGGCTTGACAAGGTTGAAGGGCGTGTGCCAGTAATTAACGCATGTCGTGATCGTATTCATGGAATGCGTTAAAGATGAACCGAACGCGTATCAACTACGTCAAGTCTCTCGCCCGCGGCTTGGGGATCCTCCAAGCCTTCACCGCCGAGCGCCCTTCGCTCAAACTGACCGAAATCGCCCGAATCACCCATATGAATGCCACCGCGGCCCAGCGGTTCACCGACACGCTGCTGCAGCTTGGCTTTCTTCACCGGAGCCCCCAGCGGGATTTCATGCTGGGGCCCAAGGTGCTGACGCTCGGCCTCGCCTTCC
>JBFYWT010000012.1:0-6431 GCA_041310895.1 Desulfobacteraceae bacterium
ACTCGCGGTTGATGATGAGCTGGATGGCGAGCGCCCGGCGCACCGACTCGGTCGACGGGGTGGTGATGGCCTCGTCGAAGGCGTTGGTGTGCAGGCTGTTGCAGTTGTCGTAGATCGCGCAGAGGGCCTGGAGGGTCGTGCGGATATCGTTGAACTGGATGTCCTGGCTGTGGAGCGAGCGGCCCGAGGTCTGGATGTGGTACTTGAGCTGCTGGGCGCGCACCGAGCCCGCGTACTTGTGCTTCATGGCGACCGACCAGATCCGGCGCGCGACACGGCCGATGACGGTGTATTCGGGGTCCATGCCGTTCGAGAAGAAGAAGGAGAGGTTCGGCCCGAAGCTGTCGATCGGCATCCCCCGCGAGAGGTAGTATTCGACGTAGGTGAAACCGTTCGCCAGGGTGAGGGCGAGCTGGGTGATGGGGTTCGCGCCGGCCTCGGCGATGTGGTAGCCCGAGATCGAGACCGAGTAGAAGTTGCGCACCTGGTTCTGGATGAAGAACTCCTGGATGTCGCCCATCATCTTCAGGGCGAAGTCGATCGAGAAGATGCAGGTGTTCTGGCCCTGGTCCTCTTTAAGAATATCGGCCTGGACCGTGCCGCGGACGTTGGAGAGCACCGTGGCGCGGATCGCGGCGGCCTCCTCCGGGGAGGGCGCCCGGCCGTTTTCCGCGGCGAAGCGGTCGATCTGCTGATCGATCGCCGTGTTCAGGAACATTGCGAGCATGATGGGGGCCGGGCCGTTGATGGTCATCGAGACCGAGGTGTTGGGCGCGCAGAGCTCGAAGCCGCCGTAAAGCACCTTGACGTCGTCCAGGGTGCAGATGCTGACCCCCGAGGTGCCCACCTTGCCGTAGATGTCCGGACGGATGTCCGGGTCGAACCCGTAAAGAGTGACCGAATCGAAGGCGGTCGAGAGCCGCTTGGCCTCGTAGTTGGCCGAGAGCAGCTTGAAGCGCCGGTTGGTGCGCGCCGGGTCGCCCTCGCCGGCGAACATGCGGGTCGGATCCTCGTCCGCCCGCTTGAGCGGAAAGACCCCGGCCGTAAAGGGGAAGCGGCCGGGCACATTCTCCTCGCGCAACCAGCGGTAGATCTCCCCCGGGTCCTCGAAGCGCGGCAGGACGATCTTGGGGATCCGCGAATGAGATAGCGACGTGGAATAGAGCGGCAGGCGGATCTCCCGGTCGCGGACCGAGTAGACGAGCTCGTCCTGGCTGTAGATCTCCTTGAGCTCCTTCCACTCCTCGAGGCTCGTCCGGGTGGCGGGGTCGACCGCCTCCCAGGCGGTGACGGCCTCGGCCTTGAGACGCGCGAGGAGCTCGGGCGCCTCGTCCGCGAGCGCCTTGGCGTCGAGTGTCCGGGCGGTCTCCGAGAGATGCCAGGCGCCGCGAAGGGCATCCATCTGGGTGCGGGTCTCCTGGTGGTAGCGGCGCAGGCTCTCCGCGATCTCGCTCAAGTAGCGCACGCGCTCGGGCGGGATGATGATCGTCTTCGACGAAGAGGTCCGCCCTGCCGGCCGGGGCAGGCGGGTCTCGAAGCGTACCCCGGTCTTCTCGGCGATGCCGTCCAGGATGGCGTGGTAGAGGGCCGTCACCCCGTCGTCGTTGAACTTGGAGGCGATGGTGCCGAAGACCGGCATCTCCTCCGGCTTGCGGTCGAAGGCCCGGCGGTTGCGCTGGACCTGTTTGCGCACATGCTGCACGGCGTCGTCGCTGCCGCGTTTTTCGAATTTGTTGACCGCCACCAGGTCGGCGAAGTCCAGCATGTCGATCTTCTCGAGCTGGGAGGCGGCGCCGTATTCGCTCGTCATGACGTAGAGCGAGAGGTCCACGAGGTCGACGATGCTCGAGTCCCCCTGGCCGATCCCGGCCGTCTCGGTGATGACCAGATCGTAGCCGGCGGCCTTGACCGCCAGGATGGCGTCGGCGAGCGCCGCCGGGCTCTCGGTGGATGAGCCGCGGGTGGCGAGCGAGCGCATGTAGACCCGCGGGCTGCCGATGGCGTTCTTGCGGATGCGGTCGCCCAGCAGTGCGCCGCCTGTCTTGCGCCGCGAGGGGTCGCAGCTGAGAACAGCGACCCGCACCGCCTTCAGGTCGTGCAGGATGCGCACGATCAGCTCGTCGGTCAGTGAGGACTTGCCGGCCCCGCCGGTACCCGTGATCCCGATCACGGGCACCGGGCGCCGGGCGGCCCGTGCGGTGAGCTCCGCACGCAGCTTGGCGAGATGGCCGTTTTCGCTCGCCTTGGCGGCTTCGGCGGCCGAGATCAAGTTGGCCACCAGGCGCTTGTTTTCCGGGGAGAGCCGGTCGAAGGGGAAGTCGAAGTCCCGGACGGTGGGAAAGTCGAGGGCCTTGACCAAGTGGTTGATCATGCCCTGGAGCCCCATGCGGGCCCCGTCCTCGGGGGAGAAGATCTTGGCGACCCCGTAGGCCTCGAGCTCCCGGATCTCCTCGGGCACGATGACGCCGCCGCCCCCGCCGAAGACCTTGACGTGGCCCGCGCCGCGCTCCCGCAGGAGGTCCACGAGATACTTGAAGAACTCGATGTGCCCGCCCTGGTAGCTCGAGACGGCGACGCCCTGGACGTCCTCCTCGACGGCGGCGTCCACGATCTCCTGCACGGAGCGGTTATGCCCGAGGTGGATGACCTCGGCCCCGGTGTCCTGAATGATGCGGCGCATGATGTTGATCGCCGCGTCGTGGCCGTCGAAGAGCGAGGTGGCCGTCACTACCCGAATGGGGTTCCGAGGCTTGTAGATCTCAACCTGAGCGCTCATGCCGCCTCCTTTTAAAATGAAAAAACGTCGGCCCGTCGACCCGTCAGCCCGTCGACCGGTCAGCCGGTCGGCCCGATGGCTGATAAAATTTGAGAATGCCGATATCCGCCACGTTCGAAGAAATCACAATTGATAGTGTTTGTTGTTTAGCGTTGCACGCCGCCGGCGACGGCGGTTCGTCAGCAAGTAAGTTCAGATTTGCGGGGGTGGCTCCCGGCCTTCGCATCCAGGCTGCTTCGGCGGAGTAGGCTCCAGCCACGATCCGATCGCGGCAACCAGCCTTTGCCGCTGGCTACGGCGGTCAAGAGATGCCGCTCCCACAGCTCCCACAGGAAGAATGCCTAACTTACTTGAAAGCGTTTGGTGTTTGGTCGAAACGGTGCGACAGCGATCCGATTCCGATACCGAAACCGACCCCGACTCATGACTTCCTTTTGCTGGTTACTCGTTGCTCGTTACTCATTACTTCTCCCCCCCCCACGCACATCCTCAGAATGGCCGCCGTCTGCAGGTCGATGTAATCCTCGATGCGATAGTGGTGGCCGAGGAACCAGCGCCGGAAGGTCCACATGTGCCCCATGACCACGATGTTGTGGGCGGTCAACTCGATGGAGCGCTCGTCCAGGTGCGGCAGCTCCCCGGACTGTGAGAGGCGCGCCAGCACCCCGACGAGGAGCCCCGTGATCCGGAGCTCGTTCTCGAGCACCCGCTGCTGCCACTGACGGGGCAGGGACTGGGTCTCCTGGTAAATCATCAGGATGAAGTCGCTCATCCGATGGCAGACCATGAAGTACTCGCGGATCACCTTGGCGAGCGCGTCCCGGCCGCCGGCCGCCGCGGCCATGGCCGCGGTCACGCCGCGCTCCATCTCCGAGTGGATGAAGTCGCAGACCAGGTAGAGAATGTCTTCCTTGCAGGTGAAGTACTCGTAGAGGGAGCCGATGGAAATTTCGGCGGCCCGGGCGATCTGGCGCGTGGTGGTCTTATGGAAGCCTTGCTTTACGAACAGCTTGACGGCCGCATCGGCGATCTGGCGCCGCCGCCGCTCGACCAGCTCGGGGTCCTTGACCTGGGTGGGGATGGCGCTGGGGCGGTTGACCTGCTGCATGGGACCTCACGTGTGGTTTTCCGAACGAGCGCTCAATCGACATAGTCTCTACACGCCGGCGATGCGGTTGTCAAGCGATGTAAGTTGGGGATGCGGGATACTGGATACGGGATGCCGGATGAAGGATGCGGGATGCGGGATACTGGCTTGGGATACGGGATACAGGATACTGGATATACGGGATACGGGTTCACGGTTGAAGGGGATGGTTCGAGGGTTCAAGGGGTCAAGTACCGAGTTCCGAGTCGGAGTGCCGAGTTCCGAGTGAGTGGTACTCGTCTTTTTTTTAATCTGACCCGGAACTCCGACTCCGACTGGTTTTACCGGCTTCCGGCAGCTGTGCATCATGCACCCGCGGGCTTCCGCTGAAGAGTCGCGATGCCTGCGGCCGCGACGATCAGCAGCCCCACGTTGAGCCACCAGGCGCTGAGGTAGGATCCCGTGATGTCGTAGAGGATCCCGCCGATCACCGACCCCAGCGACCCGCCGATTCCCACCACGAAAAAGGTCAGCAGCCCGTAGATCGCGCCCATGCGCTGCCGGCCGAAGCGGTCCGCGGCGATGATGGGCAGCAGCGGCCCCAGGCACCCGTAGCCGAAGCCGAACACGAGCGCATAGGCGATCAAAGTCTCCACCGAGCGGGCCTGGAGCAGAACGAGGGTCCCAGCCGCCATGATGGTGTAGCCCAGCACCGCTGCATGCTTGGGGTCGCCGATCCGGTCGCTCAGCCAGCCGAAGAAGAACTGACCCAGCAGGCCGGCAAAACCCATGACGGCCAGGGAGGCGGCGGCGGCCAGGGCATCGATCTGGTTGTCCACGGCATAGGGCACCTGGTGCACGAAGGCCATCAAGGCGGTCAAGACAGCCGTTCCGTGGCACAGGGCCAGCACCCAGAAGCGGGGGTCCCGGTACAGCGGGAAGGCCCGCCCGGCCCCGTGATGGAGCGGTGCAGGCGAGGCGGTTTCCGGCTTTTCTCCCCCCGGGCGCTCCCCGTCGGGGGCGAGACCGTAGTCTTCCGGGACCGTGCGGCGCAGGAGAATCTGGGCGATGAGGATGCCGGGCACGAGAATGGCGACGCCCATGAAGACAAAAGCGGTCTGCCAGCTGAAATGCTCGATGAGGTAGGCGGTCACCGGCGTGAGGGTGATCGTGCCGAAGCTGACCCCCATGCTGGAGATGCCGATGGCGACCCCGCGCCGGCGCACGAACCACTTGCCCACCGAGGAGGTAACCGGCACCGTGCCTGTCCAGGAGGAGCCGAAGCCGTAGAGCACCCCGTAGGCCAGGTAGAGTTCGAGCGGGCTGGCCGCGCGGGCGCACAGGAAGAAGCCGGCGGCGCAGACGACCGCCCCGGCCGTGGCGATCCAGCGCGGGGAGATTCGGTCCAGGAGCCGGCCGGAGCAGACCCCGCCGGCGGCATAGACCAGCAGGTTGATCGCGGCCGCCAGCGAGATGACCGAGCGCGACCAGCCGTTGTCGGAGGCGAGGGGCTGGACAAAGATGCCGAACGAGTAGCGGGCGCCGTAGGTCACGGCCATCAGGAGGAAGGCGCCGGCCACGACAAACCAGCCCCAGTAGATTTTTCCGCTTTTAGGTGCAGGCGCCATGGGGGCCACCTTACACCGAGGGGGGGTGAAAGGCCACATCCCCCCAGGGCCTTCAGGAAACTGTTGACAAACGGAAATCAAATCGAATAAAAATGAACGAGCGCTCGTTCATTTTTATCCCATCATCTGTACACACAGGAGGTCGGCATGAGTGAGGAGGTGTTGCTGGTAAAAGAGGAGGAGGGGGTCGCAACGTTGACGCTGAACCGCCCCGAGGTCATGAACTCGCTCAACTTCCAGTTGCTGCATGCGCTGCGGGATGTCGTCGAGGGGTTCCGGTTCCGGCGCGACGTGCGGGTGCTCATCGTCACCGGGGCAGGCGAGAAGGCCTTCTGCTCCGGGGCGGATCTGAAGGAGCGTGCGACTCTGCCGCCGGAAAAAGTGCGAGAGTACATCTTTACGATCCGAAACCTCTTTACCGCGATCGCGGATCTCAACAAGCCCGTAATCGCCGCCGTGAACGGGATCGCGCTCGGAGGCGGCACCGAGCTCGCTCTGGCAAGCGATATCCGCATCGCCTCCACCACCGCCAGCATGGGGTTGACCGAGACCCGGCTCGCCATCATTCCCGGGGCGGGCGGCACCCAGCGCCTGCCGCGCCTGGTGGGCCGCGGCAAGGCCAAGGAGCTTATCTTCACCGGGCGGCGGGTGGACGCGGCCGAGGCCGAGCGGATCGGGCTTGTGAACAAGGTGGCCGCGCCCCAGAACCTCCTGGCCGAGTGCCGCGCAGTGGCCGCCATGATCTGCGAGACCGGTCCCATCGCCATCGAACAGGCCAAGTATGCCATCAACCATGGCCTTGAAACCGACATCGCCACGGGGCTTGCGATCGAGTCCAATGCCTACTGGGTCTGCATCCCCACCGAGGACCGCCTGGAGGGCCTGGCGGCCTTCAAGGAGAAGCGCAAGCCGGTCTATAAGGGAAAGTAACGAGTAACGC
>JBFYWT010000048.1:0-6644 GCA_041310895.1 Desulfobacteraceae bacterium
GCGGCCGATTTCACGGATCTCCACGCTTGGACCGAGGTTTACCTCCCCGGCGCCGGATGGGTGGGGATGGATCCCACCTCCGGGCTCTTCGCCGGCGAGGGACACATCCCGCTTGCCTGCTCGCCGGAGCCCCAGAGCGCCGCTCCCATCACTGGGGCGCTCGACCCCTGCGAGGTGGATTTCAGCTACGACATGCGCGTAAAGCGCCTGCGCGAGGCGCCCCGCTCCACCCGGCCCTATCCCGAAGAGGTCTGGTCGCAGATCGTGCAACTGGGGGAGCGGGTGGACCGCGAGCTCGCACAAGCCGACGTGCGCCTGACCATGGGGGGTGAGCCCACATTCGTCTCCATCGACGACATGGACGGCGCCGAGTGGACCACCGCGGCCGTAGGCCCGAAAAAGCGGGAGCTGGCCGAGGCCCTGATCCGGCGCCTGCGCGCCGAGTGGGCCCCCGGCGGCCTGCTCCATTTCGGCCAGGGCAAATGGTACCCGGGAGAGTCCCTGCCGCGCTGGGCCCTCAGCTGCTACTGGCGCACAGACGGGCTCCCGGTGTGGAGGGACGACCGCTGGGCCGCCGACACCGCGACCGATTACGGCTTCGGCGCGGCCGAAGCGACACGGTTCATCGAGACCTTCGCCGATCGGTTGCAGGTCCAGCGCGGCTACATCCGCGAGGCCTACGAGGACATTTTGCACTACCTCCACAAGGAGCAGCGCCTGCCGGCGAACGTGGACCCGGCCGACTCCCGGCTGGACGACCCCGAGGAGCGGGCCCGGCTGGCCGAGACCTTCCAGCGGGGCCTGGGGGCGGTGGTGGGCTACGTCCTGCCCCTGCAGCACGGCTCCTGGAAGAGCGGTCCCTGGCCCTTCCGGGGCGGGCACCTCTTTCTTCTGCCCGGGGACTCCCCGGCCGGCCTGCGCCTGCCGCTCGACTCCCTGCCCTGGGCGGCCGCAGCCGACCTCCTTTACGAGAATCCGCTCGACCCCATGGCCGGCCGTGGCCCGCTGCCCGACCTGCACGCGGGCCAGCAGGTGCTGGCGGGGCACCCTGCCGAAGGGCTGGGGGAGGCCGTGCGCCCCCAGCCCGCTCCCGCCGCGGAGCCTGCGCCGGCCGCCGGCGAGGCCGCCGGCGGGGTCATCCGCACCGCCCTCTGCGTTCAGCCGCGCGCAGGGCGCCTCTACGTCTTCATGCCCCCGGTCGCCGCCCTGGAAGGATATCTCGAGCTCGTGGCCGCGGTCGAGGCCACCGCCGCCGCCACCGGGCTGCCGGTCGTGATCGAAGGCTACGCCCCGCCCTACGACCCGCGCATGAAAGTCCTCAAGATCACCCCGGACCCCGGGGTGATCGAGGTCAACATCCAGCCGATGCACTGCTGGGGGGAGATGGTCGCCGGCACCACCACCCTCTACGAGGCGGCCCGCCAGAGCCGCTTCGGCACCGAGAAGTTCATGCTCGACGGCCGCCACACCGGCACCGGCGGCGGCAACCACATCATCCTGGGCGGCGCCGCACCGGCCGACAGCCCCTTCCTGCGGCGGCCGGATCTGCTGCGGAGCTTCATCACCTTCTGGAACAACCACCCGTCGCTCTCGTTCCTCTTCTCCGGGCTCTTCATCGGCCCCACCAGCCAGCAGCCGCGGATCGACGAAGCCCGGCACGACAGCCTCTACGAGCTCGAGATCGCCTTCGCCGAGCTCGAGCGCCGGACGGGTCCGGAGCGCCCCTGCCCGCCGTGGCTGGTCGACCGCCTCTTCCGCCACCTCCTAACGGACGTGACCGGCAACACCCACCGGGCCGAGTTCTGCATCGACAAGCTCTACTCGCCGGACAGCGCCGCCGGCCGGCTGGGACTGCTCGAGTTTCGCGCCGTCGAAATGCCGCCCCACGCCCGCATGAGCCTCGCCCAGCAGCTGCTCCTGAGGATCTTCACGGCCTGGTTCTGGCGCGAACCCTACCGCCAGGGCCTGGTGCGCTGGGGCACCCGGCTGCACGACCGCTTCATGCTGCCCCAGCCCGTTTACGAGGATTTTGCCGATGTGCTGCAGGCCCTCAACCGGGCCGGCTGCCCGATCGCCATGGATTTTTTCCGGCCCCACTTCGAGTTCCGCTTTCCGGTCTACGGCAGGGTCGGCTACCAGGGGATCGAGATGGAGCTGCGCCAGGCGCTTGAGCCCTGGCATGTCCTCGGCGAGGAGCCCGGCGGCGGGGGCACGGTGCGCTACGTGGACTCCTCGGTGGAGCGCCTGCAGGTCAAGGTGTCGGCCATGACCGACGGACGCTACGTCGCCGTCTGCAACGGACGCCGCGTGCCGCTCCAGCCCACCGCTGTCGCGGGCGTTTTCGTGGGCGGGATCCGCTACCGGGCCTGGCAGCCGCCCGCCTGCCTGCATCCCACCATCGGGGTGCACACCCCGCTCGTGATCAGCCTGTTCGACACCTGGTCCGGCCGGACCGTGATCGGATGCACCTACCATGTGGGGCATCCGGGCGGACGCAACTACGACGTGTTTCCGGTCAACGCCTATGAGGCCGAGGGGCGGCGCCATGCGCGCTTTGTCGCCGGCGGCGTGGACCCCGGCAGCCGCACGGCGCCGCCGGCCGTGGAGATCAACCCGGATTTCCCCTACACCCTTGATTTGCGGCGCTGAAGGGGATACACCGGACGCGACCCATGGCTGACATGTTTCCCAGCGGCCCGCCGGACTCCGCGGCCACCCGTACCCCTTCGACCGCTCTCTTCGACGGGGCGCCCTGCCCCCCGGAGACCTTCTGCGAGGCATTCGACGCATCCGGCAAACCGCGCCCCCACTGGGAGCCCCTCATCGCGGCCTTCGATGCCCGCGGGGTGGCGGGACTCACCCGCAGTCAGGAGCGGGTCCGGCGCATGCGTCACGAGGACGGGGCCACCTACAACCTCTTCGACGACGCCACCGGCCGGGGCGTCCCCTGGGCCCTGGACATGATTCCCCTGCCCCTGACCGCCGCGGAGTGGGCGGGGGTCGAGGCCGGGCTGACCCAGCGGGCCTTTCTGCTCGACCGCCTCCTGACGGATGTCTACGGCCCCCAGCAGCTGCTGAAAGAGGGCGTGATCCCCCCCGAGATCGTCTTTGCCAACCCGCGCTTCCTCCCCCCCTGCCACGGCATCAAGCCGGCCGGCGGGAGGTTCCTCGCCTTCTACGCGGCCGACCTGATCCGCGGTCCCGACGGGCGTTTCCGGGTGCTGCGGGACTACGCCGCCACCCCGGCCGGCATCGGGTACGCCCTGGAAAACCGCATCGTCATCTCGCGTGTGTTTTCGGAGCTTTACCATCGCACCCAGATCCGGAGGCTCGCACCTTTTTTCCATGCCTTTCACGACAGCCTGGTGCAGCGCGCCTTTCGCCGGCGGGTCGAGCCCGGGATCGTGATGCTTTCGCCGGGGCCGGAGTGCCGCATCTATTTCGAGCATGCCCTGCTCTCCCGCTACCTGGGCTATCCGCTCGTGGAGGGCCAGGACCTGACCGTGCGCAACGGAAAGGTCCTGCTGAAGAAGCTGGCCGGCCTCGAGCCGGTGGAGGTGATTTTAAGGCTTCTCGACGACGACCTGAGCGACCCGCTCGTGCTGCGCCTGAAGACGGAGAGCGGGGTGGCGGGCCTCATCCAGGCCGCCCGCGAACAGCAGGTCGACCTCGTCAATCCGATCGGCAGTGGTTTCGTGGACACTCCGGTGCTGCCGGTCTTCCTGCCCGAGCTGTGCCGCCGGTTGCTCAAGGCCGACCTGTTGCTCGAAAGCCACCCGGCCTGGTGGGGCGGAAGCGCCGAGGGTCGCGCCCATCTTTTGAATCACGCGGAGGAGCTGAGCATCGCTCCGGCGCTTGACGACGCGGCCCTCCCCGTCGACCCGGCGCACCTGCCGGCGGCCATCGCGTCCGCGCCCCACGGGTTCATGGCCCGCGCGCCGCTCCACCCGGCGGTCGTGCCGGCCTGGGATTCCGCCGGCGTGCGTCCCCGCTTCAGCCTGTTGCGGCTCTTCGCCTGCGCCACCGATCAGGGATATGCCGTCATGCCCGGCGGTTTGGCCGTCACGGCCCCGGATGCGGCGACCCTTGCCGGCGGGGTCCCGGAGCAGCAGATGAGCAAGGACATCTGGGTCCTGTCCGACCGGCCGGTGGACCCCTTCAGCCTCATGGCCGGGCTGCGGTCGAGCGCCGAGCTGAGCCGCGGCAACGACCTCCCGAGCCGGGTGGCGGACCATCTGCTCTGGCTGGGACGCTACCTCGAGCGCGCCGAGAGCCTGGTGCGCCTGCTGCGTTCGGTTCTGCGCCGGCTTTCAGGCGAGGCGCGTCCGGGAGACATCCCCGAGCTCTCCTACCTGTTGAACCTGCTGCGGGCGGAAGGCATCCTCCCGGCCGCCCCCGAGGCCGGAAGCGACATCCCCCGCTTCCAGGAGCTCTCCGCCCAGCTGAACACCGCGCTCTACCGGCAGGAGCGGCCCGAAAGCGTGGCCGCCGTTTTGAAGCAGGTCCAGGAGGCCGCCCGCAAGGTACGCGACCGGCTCTCGCTCGACTCCTGGCGGGTGATCAACCGGCTGAGCGGCCTCGCCGATACGCCGGCCGCAGACCCGCTCGAGTATCTCAACGAAACCCTCTTTACCCTGAGCGCCTTCAGCGGGCTCGCCATGGAGAGCATGACCCGCGGACTGGGCTGGCGCTTCATGGACATGGGCCGCCGCCTGGAGCGGGCCATCAACCACGCCCGGCTGATCCGCATCGGCCTCTCCCGGATCTGCGACGAGTCCGGCGGCGCCCTCGAAGCGCTCCTGGAAGTCGCCGACAGCATCATGACCTACCGCGCCCGCTACCGGACGGCCTTTCAGCTGGCGCCGGCCCTGGACCTGCTGCTGGTGGACGAGAGCAACCCCAAATCCCTCGCTTTCCAGTGCAGCCAGATCGCCGCCCACGTCGAGCACCTGCCCCGGCTGAGCAACCGGCGGTTCGCGGAGCCCGAGGAGCGCAAGGCGCTTGAGATGCTCACCGCCGTGCGCCTGCTCGATCCGGCCGCCATGAGCCGGGCTGAGGCCGGCCCCCCCCACGCCGCCCTGGAGGCCTTCCTCGAATCGATGGAGGCGAATCTCAAGGATTTCGCCCGGCAGATCAGCGCCCACTATCTGAGCCGGGTGCCGGCGACCCCCCATTTCTCCGGCATGCCGGTCGACCGCCGGCCATGAAGTACCGCATCACGCACCGCACGGCCTACCGCTACTCGGAGCCGGCCTCCCTCTCCCAGAACGAGCTTTTCATGCTCCCCCGGCAGACCGCCACCCAGCGGGTGGAAGAAAGCCGGCTGACGATTTCCCCCGAGCCTCAGTATCTGCGCCGCCGCACCGATTACTTCGGCAACATCGTTCAGGTGTTCATGGTGCAGCAGCCCCATACCGAGCTGAGCGTGACCGCCGAAAGCCGGGTGGAGACGTCCCCTTCCGAACACCCGCCGTTGTCGGCCACCCCCGCCTGGGAAGAGGCAGCCCGCCGCCTCAGATCGCATGCGCTGCCGGCGGAGCTCGAGGCCACCCAATTCGTTTTTGCAAGCCCCATGATCCGCCTCAGTGCGGCCACCCGGGACTACGCCGCGGCCTCCTTCCCGGCAGGCATGCCGATTCTTGCCGGCGCCGTCGACCTGCTGCGCCGGATCCACACCGACTTCGCCTACGACACCGCCGCCACCACGATCGACACCCCGGTCGAACAGGTCATGGCGAGCCGGCGGGGAGTGTGCCAGGATTTCGCCCACCTCGCCATCAGCTGCCTGCGGGGGGTGGGGCTTGCGGCCCGCTATGTCAGCGGCTACTTAAAGACGCTGCCTCCGCCGGACGTACCCGCTTTGGTCGGCGCCGACGCCTCTCACGCCTGGGTCTCGCTCTTCGTCCCTGAAATCGGCTGGGTCGATCTCGACCCCACCAACAACCTGCTCCCCTCCGAAACCCATATCACCCTCGCCTGGGGGCGCGATTACGGCGACGTCACACCGGCCAAGGGGGTCGTCATGGGCGGCGGCGTGCACACGCTCGCGGTGGCGGTCGAGGTTGCCGAAAGCCAGGACTGAGGTGCCTGGTTCAGCGCCGCCTCAAACCAGAGGTGCTCCGCTGCCATCGCCATAAGCGCTCCCGTTCACCTACCCGTTCACGTACCCGTCCCCGTACACGATTCCTTTTTCTCAGACGCATGCAATCCTACGCCCTCACATCGGTACGTGAACGCGTACCGCTTCCCTCTGAACGCGAGTGGAGGTGAAAGGAGGCGGGGCTTTCAGCCGGCGAGCGCTTTGAGCTCTTCCTGGGTTACGTAGGGGGACTGGGCCCGTTCGATCCCGCGCCCGCGGTCGCAGAGCAGATCCCCGCGGCCAAGGAGCTTTTCGCCGCCGGGCTGGTCCAGGACGATGGCGGAGTTGGTCGCGTTGACCACGCGCAGGCAGATTTTGAGCGGCAGGTTGGCCTTGATCAAGCCGGTGACCACGTTCTTGTCCGGCCGCTGGGTGGCTAGCACCAGGTGGATCCCGGCCGCGCGGCCTTTCTGCGCAATCCGTGCGACCAGCCGCTCGAACTCTTTTTTCGCCTCCTTCCCCGCCAGGATGAGATCGCCGAACTCATCGAAAAGAATGAGATGGT
>JBFYWT010000068.1:0-2558 GCA_041310895.1 Desulfobacteraceae bacterium
GGCAGCCAAGACTAGTATCAGTGTGAATTCAGTGCATGTAACCGGGGGCTGAGAACTGAAAAAACGGCATTGAATGGAACACGGTTACTCTTTGCGGACATGCTTTTGGGACTGTCAGCAGATACGTCAGGCTGGCTCTGGACCGACCGCAAAGCCCCAAGCGTCCCCCACAGCGGTTCCAAATCACCCCATTCTTCGTGCTGGATTGAGGCTGTGGAAGAGCGAGGAGCGGGCAAAAGGGTGTTACCGGGTGTGTCTGTTAATAACTTTTTTCTTCGGGGCGCTTTTTTTATTGCCTAAATAGACTAAGGTGCTATACTTAGTCTCATGAAAGCCAAAAAAGCCAGTGAGTGCCGGCACCACCGGTTGCGGGAAGCCGCGATGCGGGAGATAGCCGGGATCGGCGTGTTCATGGAGGGCACGCTCAGCAAGTTCCTGCGCGCGGGGCGACGCACCCCCGGGTGGCAGGTCACCTTCAAACAGAAGGGGAAGACCCGCACGGTCTACGTGCCGATCGAGCTGGTCCCGGAGGTGCAGGCATGGACGAAGGAGTACAAGCGGTTCAAGCGGCTGGTCAGGAAGGTCACGGCGCAGAGCCTGGCCATCGTCCGAAGGCATGGATCCGTCCGCCGGGCCGCAAAGCGGGCCCGGCCCCCGACGGGACGGACTACGGGGCCCGCCTCGCCGGCGTCGTGAGGCACGTCTTCCCGGACCTGAACAGATGGTTGGACGAGATGCCCGACCCTCGAGTCCGGGAGATGTGCACCTACTCGTTCCGGCACATCCAGTGGCAGGCCATCGCCACCTTCCTGCTGCGCGGCGGGTCGCGCAACGCCTTCGACGCCGACCGCAACAGCGGGGCCATGCCCGAAAACCTGCTCCGCCTGGGCGGCGAGGTCTGGGACGAGGAGCGGCTGGGCGCCCGGCGGACCGTCACCTGCTCGGGCAACGTCGTGCACCACCTGGCGCGGGTTCTGACGGACGCCTTCGCCACGCTGCCCCTGCGCATCGCCCGGCGGTTGACGGAGATGCGGCTGCTTGATCGGGGCCGGCTGTTCGAACACTGGTGGCTGATCGCCGTCGACGGGACGCTGATGGATCGTGGGCGAGAGTCTGACGACGGCCCCGCCCGCTACCGGTACGTCGTGGAGGCGGTGCTGGTCGGCCCGTTTGGGCTCCGGATACCGCTCATGAGCGAGTTCGCGGACATGCACGACCTCGTCCGGGACAAGGAGGACTGCGAACTCAACGCCTTCCTGCGCATCACGGAACGACTGAAGCGGGAGTTTCCGCGTCTGCCCGTCTGCCTCCTGCTCGATGGCCTCTACCCCGTCAAGGCCGTCTTCGACCGATGCCGGGAGTACCAGTGGAAATTTATCGCCACCCTGCGCGAGGGGCGGCAGCCGACGGCCTGGGACGAGGCCGTCCAGATCATGCTGATGAGTCCGGCCAACGTCCAGTTCTGTCGGCGGCGGGGCGAACACGGCGAGGTCGAACAGACCATGCGCTGGTCCGACCGCGTGCCGTTCGGCGATCACGAGCTCCAGGTCATCTTCCTCGGCGAGATCGGCCCCGAATCCGCCACCCTGTGGGCGTGGGCCACCAACCTGCTGGTTACTCCAGAACGCGTCGACAAGATCGTCAACGACGGGGGCCGCGCCCGGCAGGAGGTCGAAACCCTTTTCAATGTCGAGAAGAACGGCGGGTTCGGGCTGGAGCACGCCTTCTGCGCAGAGACCACGGCCGCGCACAACCTGCATGTGTTCATGCAGGTGGCCTACGTGTTGGGGCAGTTGCTCGTCAACGGCATGCTCCGGCGGCTCACGCGCGCCTGCCGCAAAGTCTCGGACGTCAAGCTGATCGAGATGCTCCGCAGCAGCCTGGCTTTCGTCCCCATACCGCCCGACATTCCCCCTGTCGGCCAACTCCGCTTCCAGAACTCCTCGTAGCGCAGTCGCGCAGCAGGAACTCCCGCCCGAACCCGCCTGCACGCTCAGACACCCCGCGCCGCACCGGAGGACGCTCCCCCGGAGGAGGGCGCGCGCCCTTCAACGACTTCTTTTTCAACTCCTCGCTCAAACCACAGCCTCCTCCCCCTTGATTTGGAACCGCTGGAGCAGGCACCATTTTCAACAAGGTTCTGAAAATCTGTGATACTATTTTTTGTCGCTATTTTCTCTGTCCCTCCGTTTTGTCTGTTCGGTTTCTTGTGCGGCGGGGATTATCGAGTGAAAGGAGCGAGCGAATGGATGACAACACCCACTTGCGGCAGTTCGTGGAAGCCGGTTCCCAGGAGGCGTTCCGGGAGCTTGTCGGGCGGCACACGAATCTCGTCTACGCCTGCGCGATGCAGCGGTTGCGGGATCCCCATGCGGCGGAGGACGTGACGCAGGCGGTCTTTCTGACGCTCGCACTGAAAGCCAAAAACCTGCGGTCGCACACGTCGCTGGCGGGGTGGCTGTTCACGACCACCCGCTACGTGGCCACCCGGTACCAACGCGGCGAACAGCGCCGCAAGGAGCGGGAGATGCGCGCGTTCGAGGAGACCCAGATCGCCG
>JBFYWT010000133.1:0-11743 GCA_041310895.1 Desulfobacteraceae bacterium
AGGCCCTGACCACCCAGGCCTGGAAGACGGGCGACCCCGGGATCATCTTTCTCGACCGCATGAACGCCGACAACCCCACCCCGGCCCTGGGGGAGATCGAGTCGACCAACCCCTGCGTTACCGGGGACACCTGGGTCATGACCGCCGAAGGGCCCTGCCAGGTCATGGAACTGCTGGGTCGGCCCGCCGGCATGGCAGTGGACGGCGCCATTCACCCCACGGGCGACAAGGGCTTTTTTTCAACCGGGGTCAAGCCGGTCTACCGCCTGACCACCCGGGAGGGACATGCGCTGCGACTGACCCGCGACCACCGGGTCCTGCGCGCGGCATCGGTGACCCGCGGCACCATCCGGGCCGAGTGGGTCCCGGCCGGGGAGCTTCTGCCCGGGGACCGGATCGTCCTGAACAACCACCGTGGACTCGCGGGCTGGGGCGGGCGGGGCCGCTGGGCCGAAGGCTATCTGGTCGGCCTGCTGCTGGGCGACGGGACGCTCAAAAAGGACAAGGCCGTCATCTCCGTCTGGTCGCAGCCGGCGGCTGTCAACGGTGAGAGTGGAGGCCGATCCGGAGTGATGGCCGCCGCCCTATCAGCGGCCCGAAGCCTGCCCCACCGGAGCGACTTTTCCGGCTGGGTGCCGGTCCCGGGCCGGGGGGAACACCGTTTGAGTCTCGGGGCGCTCAAATCGGTCTGCCGCGATCTGGGGATGGCACCCGGTCACAAGCGGATCACGCCCGCGGTCGAGTCCTCCTCGAGCGATTTCTATCGGGCGTTCCTGGCAGGCCTGTTCGACGCCGACGGTTCGGTCCAGGGCACGCAGGCCAAGGGTGTCAGCGTGAGGCTGGCGCAGAGCGACCTCGAAACGCTGGAGGCCGTGCAGCGCATGCTCCTGCGGCTCGGCATCGCCGCCACCATCTATCAGGGCCGGCGGGAGGCGGGTCACGCCGTTCTGCCCGACGGCCGGGGCGGGCGCCGGCCTTACCCCACGAAAGCTCAGCACGAGCTCGTCATCTCAGGCGACAACCTTTCCCGCTTCCAGGAAATCGTCGGTTTCCGCGACGAGGAGAAGGCGCTGCGGCTTAAAAGCCTGCTTGCCACCTACAAACGCTCGCTGAACCGCGAGCGCTTCCTGGCCGAGTTTGTGGGGCTCGCTCCCGACGGGGAGGAAGCGGTCTATGACGTCCAGGTCCCCGGCGTCAACCGCTTCGACGCCAACGGCCTCATGGCCCACAACTGCGGCGAGCAGCCGCTGCTGCCGATGGAGGCCTGCAACCTGGGCTCGATCAACCTGGCCAAGTTCGTAATGTCCTCCGCCGCCGGGCCGGTGGTCGACTACGCCCAGCTCAAGGAGGCCATCGGGTGGTCCGTGCGTTTCCTGGACAACACGATCGACATGTCCCGCTACCCGCTGCCGGAGATCACCGAGATGGTGCGCGGCAACCGCAAGATCGGCCTGGGGGTGATGGGGTTCGCCGATCTGCTCTTCCAGCTGGGCATCCCCTACAACTCCGAGGCGGCGCTGCAGGCGGCCGAGGAGGTCATGCACTTCATCCAGGAAGCCTCCCATGAAACCTCCGCGGCCCTCGCGGCCGAGCGCGGCCCCTTCCCCAACTGGGAGCGGAGCATCTACAAGGAGGGGGGCCTCACCTACCGCAACGCCACCACCACCACGATCGCCCCCACCGGCACCCTCAGCATCATCGCCGGGTGCTCATCCGGGATCGAGCCTTTGTTCGCGCTGAGCTTCGTGCGCACGGTCATGGACAACGACAAGCTGATGGAGGTGAACCCGGTCTTCGAAAAGGTGGCGCGCGAGCGCGGGTTCTACAGCCCCGAGCTCATGGACCAGGTGGCGCGCAAGGGGAGCATCCACGACCTCGAGGCAATCCCTGAGGAGGTGCGCCGGGTCTTCGTGACCGCCCATGACGTCTCCCCCGCGTGGCACATCCGCATGCAGGCCGCCTTCCAGAAGCATACGGACAACGCCGTTTCAAAAACCGTGAACCTGCCGCGGGACGCCACGGTGGAGGATGTGCGCAAGGTCTACGGCCTGGCCTACGAGCTGGGCTGCAAGGGGGTGACGATCTACCGCGACGGGAGCAAGGAGAACCAGGTGCTCTCTTTCGGCCAGAAGGGCAAGGAGTCGGCCGAGCGGCTGCAGGGCGCCGTTTTGGACCGGCCCGAGACCCTCTTCGGGTTCACCACGAAGACCAAGACCGGTTATGGACACCTATACGTCACCGTGACGGAATTCGAGGGCCGGCCCTTCGAGGTGTTCGCAACGATCGGCAAATCGGGCCGCTCCACCACCGCCAAGACCGAGGCCATCGGCCGGCTCGTTTCGCTCGCCCTGCGCGCCGGGGTCACGGTGGACAAGATCGTCGAACAGTTGAAAGGGATCGGCGGGGAGCACCCCATCTTCCAGGACGGGGGCCTCGTGCTTTCGATTCCGGATGCCATCGCGCGCGTGCTCGAAAAGCGCTACCTCACCGGGGAGAACGCCCGCCAGTATCGCAAGACCGAGTACAGTCTGCTCGGCGAGAAGTGCCCGGAGTGCGGGCAGGTCGTGAGTTTCGAGGAGGGGTGCATGACCTGCCACTTCTGTGGCTTCAACAAATGCGGCTGAGACGGCTTCGCTGAAAGCCCGATGGCCGCGTTGTCCCGCGGCTTGAAATGCTCACGTACTAACGTTATACGCTCTGCTTTCAATCCGCGGGACGCCTTGCCCTCGGGCTTTGATCGAAGCCGTCGTCCCTCGAACCCTCGAACCCTTCTGCTCCGCCATAGTGGTTGCGGTCTACCCTGCGCCGCGTTCCCGATCTCAGTTTTTTGCAGATTTCAGGCAGCTCCGGCACACCCCCTCCAGGCGGACCTCCACCGTCTGAACCTCGCCCGCGAAGGAGCGTTCGACCCCCGACAGGTCCACCGTGAGGCTGCCCGGCTGGAGGCACTGCAGGGTGCCGCACCGGCGGCAGTGAAAATGCGGGTGGGCGGGATGGTTGGGGTTCGGGGCCATGCCGTAGAGCTGGCTTCGGCCCCCGCTGCTCAGGCGGTCCACCAGCCCTTTTTCCACCAGAAGATCGAGGATGCGGTAAACGGTGACGCGGTTGATGTCGGCGGTGCGGCTTAAGGTCACGAAGATGTCCTGGGCGCTCAGCGGAGAGGCGTTGTCCCCGATCACTTCGAGCACCCTGACGCGGTTGGGGATGGCTTCGAGATCTCGGCCCTCAAGCATCTCGGTGTAATTGCAGCGTGTACACACGTCAATCTTCCCCTTATGCTGAGGACTTCGGGAGCGGGGACTGGCCGGCCGATCCTCTGAAACGGATGCGTTCCCATAGCAGGGCGGCGAAAAAACCCGCGGCCGCGGTCATGATGATCGTCGCCCCGGAGGTCAGATTCAACTGATAGGACAACCACAGCCCGGCGACGGTAAAGAGGCAGCTCAACAGCGCAGAGACCACCATCATCGCCCGCAGGGAGGCCGTGAACTTCTCCGCGATGAAGGGGGGGATCGTCAGGAGGGCGATCACCAGGATCAGGCCCACCACCCGGATGATCATCACCACCGTGAGGGCGATCATCGCGAGGAGCAGGCAGTAAAGGAAGGTCACCGGCACGTTTCTCAGGCGGGCGAACTCGTCGTCGTAGGACATGGCGAGAAAATCGTTATAATACCAGGCCACGATCAGGATGACGGCCACCCCGATGACGCCCATCTGCCGGAGGTCTTCGGCCGGGACCGCGAGGATGCTCCCGAAGAGGTAGCTCATGAGGTCGACGTGGTAGCCCGGGGTCAGGTCGAGCAGGATCACCCCGGCCGCCATCCCGACCGCCCAGATTACCCCGACCATGGCATCCGCCCGGTGTTTGGCCTTGAGCGTGACGGCGGCCATGACCCCCGCCGCCAGCAGCGAGAACCCCGCCGTGCCGGCGGTGAAGGGCCAGCCCATGAAGACGGCAAGACCGATCCCCCCGTAAGCCGCGTGGGCGATGCCGCCGGCGAGGAAAACGATCCGGTTCACCACCACCAGGGTCCCGATCACCCCGCACACGATGCTGACGAGGAGCCCCGCCGCCAGGGCGTTGCGCATGAACTCGAATTGGAAAGCCTCAAACATGATGGACTCGAAAAATTCCTTTATCCAGACGACTTTGTAAAAAGCCCAAGATCAAGGCGCGCGAATTCCGTGTCGCGAGGCGTACTTTCAGTACGCCGCAGCGACCATCCCGCCATGGCGGGAAGGCGCAACGCAGAGATCGGGTTTTTTACGAAGTCGTCAATCATGGGGTTCGTCCTTGTGCAGGTGGAGCACCCGGTGCGGCACCCCGTGGGCCACCAGGTCCACCGGGCAGCGGTAAGTCGCATCCAGCATCTCCTGGGTGATCTCGCCCGCGCCGTGGTAGTGGAGATCGCGGTTGACGCAGGCCACGGACTTGACGTGGCTCGAGAGGATCATCATGTCGTGGCTCACCGCCACGATGGTCACGGTGCGGTTGAGTTCGGTCAGCGTTTCATAAAACTCCCCCCGGCTCTGGGCGTCGATGCTGGCCATCGCTTCGTCCAGGAAGAGCACTTCGGGGGCCGAGACCAGTGCCCGCGCGATGAAAACCCGCTGCAGCTGCCCGCCGGAGAGCTCCCCGATCCGCCGGTCCCGGACCTCCCAGACTCCGAGCTTTTCTAAGGCTGCCTGGGTGGCGGCCCGGTCCTGGGGGCGGTGCCGCGACCACCCCTTGCCGGTTCGCAGCCGTCCCATGAGGACCACGTCGCGCACAGAGACCGGAAACGTCTTGTTGACGTGGACGTTCTGGGGCACGTAGCCGATCCGATGCGCCACCTTGGCCGGCGGCCGGCCGAAGACGCGGACCGAACCGCGGGCGGGGGCGAGCAGCCCCAGCATCAGCTTGAGCAGGGTGGTTTTCCCCCCCGCGTTGGGGCCGATCACGACCAGGAAATCGCCGCGCGGCACCTTCAGGTTCACGTCCTGGAGGACCGGCTGGCCGTTGAAGGCGAACCAGACGCCGCTGACATCGATGATGGTCTCGGACAATTGAATCACCTTCAGGGGAAGGCGGCTTTGAATTTGCGGCCGACCTCGCGTAGGTTTTCCGCCCAGTTTTCCGCCAGCGGGTCGGCGGCCACGACCTGCCCTCCGATTTCACGGGCCACCATCTCGGCGCTTTTGGCCGAAAATTGCGGCTGAACGAAGACCACCCTGATCCCCTGGCCCCGGGCGCTGTGGATCAACTCTATCAGCTGGGCCGGTTTGGGGTCTTTTCCCTCGATTTCGATGGGCACCTGCTCGAGACCGTAGGCTTTGGCAAAGTAGCCCCAGGAGGGGTGAAACACCATGAACCGAGCACCCGGGCTGCCGACGAACATGGCCCTCAACTCGGCGTCGAGGGCGTCGATCTCGCGCAGGAACCCGGCCAGGTTTTCTTCATAGCGCGTGCGGTTGGCGGAATCAACTGCGGCCAGGGCTTCGGCGATATGTCCCGCCTGAATTTTGACCAAGGGCGGCGACAGCCACACATGCGGATCCGGCCCCTGGCCTTGCTCGTGCCGGTGCGCCTGGCCGCTATGGCTGTGGGAGGCCTTTTTCGTGCCATGGGAGTGCGTGTGGCCCTTTTCTTCGTGATGGTGGTCGGCGAGCACGATCTTCTCGATCCCGGCGTCCGTTCGGACGATGCGCATGCCGGGGTTGGTGGCGGCGATCTTCTTCATCCAGGCCTTTTCGAAGTCGATCCCTACGGCGAAGAAGACGGCCGTCTTGGCCAGCTCGGCCATCTGACGGGGCTTGGGCTCATAAGTGTGTGGGTCGGTCCCCGGCGGCACCAAAACAGAAATGTCAACCAGGTCTCCACCGATTTTCTGGGCGAAGTACTTCTGGGGGGCGATGCTGACAAAGGCCTTGACCTGTTTGGCTTCCGCAGGCGGAAGCCAAACGTAGGTCAGCAGAAAGACAAATGCGGCTGCAATACGGACGATAGGCTTCATAATCTCTCCATCCTCTTAAAATGTGCAATAGAGTTGCATGTGCTAAAATCTTTCTGCGGTGCGACAATCAGCTTGAAGCGATCCATTCTGATATTTATCTAAATTGGAAAGTCTGGGAGCGAAGCGTTCTTGATCGGTTGCTGAAAACCTCAATTTAATAATGCAACTCTATTGCACAATCAACCCGGCGTCAAGAGTCAATGGCTGCGGGTAGCGGAAGCGCACACGCTCACAGCGAAGCGGTGCCCGTGCACCAGCACGGACCAGTCATTTCGACGAGAAAAACTCGTGTACGGGTATGTGAACGGGTACGGGCACGGAAAGGGAACGGCCGGGCCTATCCAGGCTCAGGCCCGGTTCTCATTTCAGGGGATAGTGCTCGTGCGGGCAGGTCCCCAACGGGTGGGCGTGGACATGCTCGTGGGTGTGGATTTCGGTGTCGATGTGGATGCGGCCGTTTTCCATGGTGTAGGCGGTGCTCGCGGTCGCCGCCAGAAAATCGGGCTCGTGGGAAATCAGGACGTAGGGCTGCTTCAGGTCGAGCAGGACCTCCATGAGCCGGGTGCGCGTGCGCGTGTCGAGGCCGTTGGCAGGCTCGTCCAGGAGCAGGGCCTCGGGCTCCATGGCGAGCACGGTCGCCAGGGAGACCATCCGCTTCTCTCCGCCGGAGAGCTTGAAGGTGACCCGGTTTTCGAACCCGTCCAAGCCCAGAGAGGAAAGCGTCCGCCGCGCGATAGCCGCGGCCTCGCGGCGGGATTTGCCGAGATTGAGGGGACCGAAGGCCACGTCCTCGATGACCGTCGGGCTGAACAACTGGTCGTCCGGGTCTTGGAAGAGCAGGCCGATCCGGCGGCGGACCTCGAGGAAATCCTTCTCCTCGCGTACCTCGCGGCCGAAGATCTCGACCATGCCCGAAAGCGGCTTCACCAGTCCCATGATCAGGTGAAACAGGGTGGTCTTGCCGCTGCCGTTGGGGGCCATAATGCCGACCCGCTCGCCTGGGTTCAATTTGAAATCAAGCTCGCGCAGCACCAGCGGCCCGCCGGGGTAGCCGAAGGAGACTTTTTTAAGATCGATGATCGGCGCTGGGCTCATGGTCGGATTATGCCGCTCCTGCCAGGGGGTTTCAAGCAGAAATAGGCAAAGGGCGTTAGACCGGGCGATCTGCTTGGATGTGGGCTTGGTTTGTTGTGGGAGCCGCTCCCACAGAAAAAAGACCGGCCCTTATGGAAGGTGGATCAGTCACCAACCCCCGACCCCGATTTCCAGAACGGCGATCCCGGCCACGGCCGTTGCCATCGCCATTAGAAACACCACCCCATTGCCGCCGGCCCGAAACTCCTGCAGGCTGTGAAACCGGCGCTGGAACCCGCGGCACAGCATGGCCCAGCGCACCCGCTCCGCGCGGTCGACGGCCTTCACCAGCAGCATGCCGACCAGGTAGGCGTAGGTGCGGTAGGTATGCAGGTTGGTCCCGGGCCGGAACCCCCGGATGGCGGCCGCCCGCACGAGCCGCTGGTATTCCTGCTCAAGCACGAAAATGTAGCGGTAGGTCATGAGCAGCAGGTGCACGATCTTGTCCGGCACCCGCAGGCGGTGCAGGGCATGGCCGGCGGTCGCAAACGGCATGGTGGCGACCAGCGCCATGAAGGCGAGCACAATGGCGTTCGACTTGAGGGTGATCCGTCCGGCCAGTTCGACCCCTTCGCGCGCGGCGGCCAGCGGCCCCAGATGGAAAAGCGCCTCGCCGGGAAAGGTGAGCGGGAGTGCCACCCATAGAAAGATGATGAATCCGTTCACGACCAGCAGGCGCTTCAGAACCTCAACCGCGCGCAGGCGGGCCAGGCCGGTCAGGGTTACGGCCGCGGCGAGGGCGGCGGAGAGGGCTGAAAAGTGCATGCAGACGGCGGTTATTATCGAAAAGGCGACCGCCGCCACCAGTCTCAGGCGTGGGTCGAGGCGATGCAGCGGGGAGTCGCCGACGGCAAAAGGTTCGCTCAGCATTTACGATTCGAAGAGGATCTTGTGGTTGACCAGGTTCATCGTCTTCAGCTTGCCCCGGACGGTTTTCTGGTGGCCGAAGATGTTGACTAGTAAAAATCCCCCGTCCGCCTGGGGTTCGACCACGTCGACCGACTCGAGGATGAGCTCCTCGCGCCCGTCGTGGACCATGTAAGCATTGGCTTCACACATCGCTGATCACCTCCTTGAATTTGTGGTGGACCAGTTGCTGGACCAGGTGGGGCAGAGGTTCGATAGAGACCCCGACCAGGAAGACCGCTTCCTGCGAAAGGGGCAAGAGAATTTTGGGGGCAGGGCTCGACATCACCGCCTCGGCCATTTTCGGGGTGATTTCCCCCAGCATGGCATTGGCCCAGCTGATGCCGACCGGGCCGATGATCACATCGACCATCCGGCTGGTCCGGACGATCGCGTTTTCACCGGAGGCGGCGCGGTTGGCGCCGGCCTTAAGCATCTGGGCCGCGGCGATCGCATTGCTGCCTAATGCGATCAGCTCGATCGATTCGCCGTAGACCTCCTTTAGATACCGGATGACCGTGGCGCCGATGCCCCCGCCCTGACCGTCGATGACTCCCACGCGCTTCACGCGGCGTTCCTCTCCTTGCGGCTCTTGACGTAGGCGGCAACCCCCACCAGTCCGAATATATACCCGAGGCCGCCGAGCACATCCGTAAGTCGAATTTTTTGCTCCTGCATCTCGGCCAGCGCCCGCATGATAGGCGCGAGCTTTTTGTCCAACGCTTTTTCAATCGCCTTTTCGAAGCCTGCGGGCAGTGGTGATGCTGCGGCGGGAGAAGACATCCCTGTCACCTTAGCGTCGCTCTTCGGAGCGGTTTGATCAGCGGCCGGCGAGGCCTGCACGACCTGAGCCGGGGCAGCCGCGGCGATCCACAGCAGAAACGCCGGCAGCAAACAAAGAAGAGAGAGGCGACGATAGGTCATGAAACCCCCTTGCTGAAAACAGCTTTCAAGTAAGTTGGGCTCTCTCAAGCCACTCCCACCAAATCTGAACTCACTTGCTGATGAAACGCCGCGGCAGGTGGCGTGTAACGCTAATAAAAGCCTTCAAGGTGCAAGATCCTGCTTCGATAAGGCCCACTCGGCCCGATGGCCCATCCCGGCCTCGAGGACGATCTTCAGGTCGTCCTGCTTGGGGACCTTGAACGAGAATTCCCCCGTGTCGTTGGTCTTCCCGTTCAATAGCTCCTTGCCGCCGGAGTCAAAAACCCGGATGGTCCCCTGGTGCACTTTGGTGCCGTCCGGGTATTTGCATTCGACCAGGACCGTGTCGCCCTCGACCCAGGCGAAGATGTTGACCCGGTGGGCGGAAGCCTCGCCGGCGGTCAGTATAACCGCCATCACACACCACGCAGCTATAAGCATCCGGATGTTCATGCGGCCTCCGTGGGAGCAACTCCCGGCAGCATCGACGGTTGGACTTTTTTCAGAAAGGCCACGCACAGCGCGGTCACAATCCCCTCGATGATCATCACGGGAATGTGTGCCATAACGACGGCCGCCGCCACCTCTAAGAATTTCTCTTCGGTGAACATCAGGGCCAGAGCCACGATAAGGCCCCCCAGCAATACCGCCATGAAGCCGCAGGCGAAGGCGCCCGTCAGGGCGAGCGCCGGGCTGCGGCGCAGGAGGTGCGAGAAAAGGTAATATCCGACCACCGCCGGCAGGGCCATGATGAGGGTGTTGATGCCCAGCGTGGTGATGCCGCCGAACTGGAAGAACACCGCCTGCAGCGCCAGGGCCACAAGGATGGCGGGAAAGGCCGCCCACCCGAGCAGCAGACCGACGATGCCGTTCAGGATCAGGTGTACGCTCGTGGGGCCCAGCGGAACGTGGATCAGCGAGGCGACGAAGAACGCCCCGGACAGCATACCGGCCCGGGCGATCTGGTCGTAGTCGAGTTTCTTCAGGCCGATGGCCGTCCCGGCCGCCGCCAGGGCCGCGCCCGAAACGAGCACCGGGCCGGACAATACTCCTTCCGAAATATGCATGGCTCACCTTAGACGGCTTCGCGAAAACACGGATCGCAGCTTGCGGTTCGATCCAGATCGATTGAATCGTTAGATCCTGTGGGAGCGGCTCCCGGCCTTCGCAGCCAGGCAGCTTCGGCGGAGTAGGCTCCAGCCGCGATCATTGCGGTCCCGCCAAGGGGGACTCACACAGCAGCCAACACAGCGAACTTAATCCAAGACCTCCCCCTTGGCAACCGCTCCAAGCCTCGTTGCCGCAGATTTAGAACCCGAACTCCGCGCGCACCATGCCCGCGAAGACCGGGTCGTTGTCGGAGTCTCCGCCGGGGTTCCAAACGTACTGGATGTCGGGGGTAAAGGCCAGGTTCTCGGTCACCGCGATGCGGTAGTAGAGCTCCAGGTGGACCTCGGGGTCATCGGCCGTGAAGCGGCCGTCGGGCACGAGACCCGCGAAGCCGAGGCCGATCTCATCCTCCTCGCGGCCGGGGATCAGTCCCTTGAGGTTGAGTCCGCCCGAGGCCTCCCACTTGACCGCATAGACATCCTCGTTGTTCCAGCTGAAGCGGCCGAAGAGCCCGATCGTTTCGGTCACCTGCTGGTCGGCTGAGATCCCCAGTCCCCAGCCCTCGTCCTTCTGCCCGGCGATGAAGTCCCGGTCGGCGTCGAGCTTGGAGTGGTCGTAGCCCGCGTACCAGCCGTAGAAGCGGTAGTTGCCCTCAAGCTCGCCGAACTTGGGCGAGAAGGTGAGCTGCCCGCCCACAAACGGGGTGCTGAAGACGTTGTCGTAGTTGCTCTTGGAGGTGTCGGCGAGAGGGGAGTCCTCCACGTAGGGCCGGGAGGTCGAGGCCGCCACCAGCGCGAGCGAGATAAGCTCCACGGGCTGAAACTTCACCCCGATCAGCGGGGTGTACTCGTTTTCGCTGTCCAAAACCGAGTTGTTTACAAAGGGTTTGCCCACGAACTGCTGGCCCTCGTCGTTGGCAAAGGCGTTCTCGTCCAGAAACCCGAGCTACTCGGCCTTGCCGCCGGTGATGCTGAGCTTCTCGTCGAAGAAATGATGGGTGTAGTGGGCTTCCAAGAGCCGCAGGCCGGTGTCGTCGTTCTCGTCGGAATTGTCGTCGGCGATCGTATTCAGGTTGGCGAGCAGCACGTCTGCCGGCTTGATGCCACCGCCGCCGGTGCGGTCGGCGCCCGTGCCGTTGCCGGCGTGGATGCGGACGTAGAACTCCCCCTCTTCCACCACCGGCAGGGCCGGCTTCCAGGTGAGTTCCAGGTCTGCGGTAAACCCTGCCCCGCTCGGGCTGTCGGCGTTCTCGCCGTTCATTTCATCCGCGCCGCTGTCCTGGTAGTAAAGGATCGCACCCCCGTGGATCTCCAGCGTCCCGAAGCGCTCTTCCAGGGCCTCGCCGATTTTTTCTTCGATGCTCGTCTCCGTCTTGGCCGCATGTCTCTTGGCCAGCGACTCCTGTTCTTCCAGCTTTTCCTCCAGCTCCTCGATCCGTTCCTTGAGCGCTTGAATCTCCTTCATGATCCCCGCGTTGTCGGCCAGAGCTCGATCGCCCGTACCGGCTATGAAGAGCAGCGCACACAAAACTATCCAACATTTTTTCATAATTATCCTCCGTTTCCTGATGTCCGGTTTTTCTCGCTACTTCTTCATTTGCCAATCATGAAAATACACCCAGATCACTCCACCGATTTCGACCGCTTTTTCCTTGCCGTCCTTCTTCATCTTGG
>JBFYWT010000019.1:0-2960 GCA_041310895.1 Desulfobacteraceae bacterium
CTGCTCGCGGTGGTGGCCGAGCTGACCGGCTACCCCGCCCAGATGCTCGGACTCGACATGGACATCGAGGCCGACCTCGGCATCGACTCCATCAAACGCGTCGAAATCCTCTCCACCCTCGAGGAACGCCGGCCCGGCTTGAGACCCGTCGCCCCCGAAGACATGGGGCGGCTCAAGACCCTGGGACAGATCATCGACTTCCTCGGCCACAGCGCCGGCTCGCCACCGGCCGCCGCCACGCCGGAGGCCGATGGGCTCCGCCGGCCGGAGATCGCCCCGCCGGCGCCCCCGGATGCCTGCCCCATCCCGGCGGAACGCTCCGAGGCGCGGCTCGCCGAGCGCCGGACCGTCACCTTGCAGGAAATTCAGCCCCCCTCCCAGATGCCGATCCCCCTCGCCAAGGGGAAGAAAGTCTTTGTCACGGATGACCGCGCGGGGCTCTCGCAGGCTCTCGTTGCCGAGTTCGGGCGGGTCGGGATCAACCCCGTCCTGGTCTCGCTCGACATCCTGCGGCACAAGCAGAACCTGCCGCCCGCGGCCGGACTGGTGCTCGTCCAGAACCCGGCCTCGGCCGACGTCGAGGCCGATTTAAAACACAGCTTCGAGCTGACCAAAACCCTCGGAGGGGAGCTGGTGGATTCCGCGCGCGAGGGAGGTGCTTTTTTCACCACCGTGACCCGTATGGACGGGGCGTTCGGGTTCAGCGGCCGCCTGCAGTCGAACCCGCTCCAGGGCGCTCTTGCGGGGCTGGGCAAAACCGCCGCGGCGGAATGGCCCGAGGTCGCCTGCCGCGCGCTTGACATCGACCCGGCCATGACCGATCTGCGGGCCGCCGCCCGATTGGCCGTCGCCCACGCCATGACCCGCGGCCCGGTGGAAGTCGGGATCGGCCCCGGCGGCTGCCTGACACCGGTGCTCGCGCCGGCGGAGTACCCTGTGGGGGAGATTCCGATCCAGGCAGGCGATGCCGTGGTGGTGAGCGGTGGCGCGCGCGGGATCACGGCCGCCTGCACCCTCGAGCTGGCGCGCCGGATCCGCCCCAGCCTGATCCTGCTCGGCCGCTCGCCGGAACCCAGCCCCGAACCGGAGTGGATGCAGGGGATCAGCGACGAGGCCGAAATCAAGAAAGCGCTTCTTGAACATGAATTCGCGGGCGCCTCCGTGCGTCCGGCCGACGTGGAACGGCGCCTGCGGCAGCTCTTGGCCAACCGGGAAATTTCGCAGACGCTCGCGGCCATCCAGGCGGCCGGTGCCCCCGCCCGCTATTACGCCGTCGATGTGCGCGCGGCCGACCAGGTCCGCGCCGCCCTGGCGGATGCCCGGGCGCAGTTCGGGCCGATTCGCGGCCTGATTCACGGCGCGGGGGTGGTCGAGGACCGGCTGATCGTCCAGAAGAGCCTGGAACAGTTCGAACGGGTGTTCGCAACCAAGCTGCACGGGTTCCGCGCCCTGCTCGCAGCTACGGCGCCCGACGAGGTGAAGGTGATCGTCATCTTCTCATCGGTCACGGCCCGCATCGGCAACCGCGGCCAGGCGGACTATGCCATGGCCAACGAGGCGCTCAACAAGCTGGCCCAGGCCGAGTCCCTGCGGCGCAGCGACTGCCGCGTCGTGTCGATCAACTGGGGCCCCTGGGAATGCGGCATGGTCACCGCTCCCATCAAACGCGAGTTCGAGCGCCAGGGCGTCACCCTGCTGGCCGCCGCCGAGGGGGCTGCCTCCCTGGTCCGCGAAATGGCCCGACCGGCCGGCGCCCCGGTCGAGGTGGTGATCGGGGGAACCTTGAACCCTGCCGGCATCGAGACCGCCGCCGAGCCGGCACGGCCCCGGCTCAACCTGCTCTTCGAGCGCGCCATCGACCTCGCCTCCTATCCCGTGCTCACCTCGCATGTCATCGACGGCAAGCCGGTTGTGCCCATGGCCCTGATTGCCGAGCTCTTCGGGCATGGGGCGCTCCACGAGAACCCCGGGCTGGTCCTCCGCGGCATCGAAGACATGCGCATCCTGAGCGGCATCCGCCTGGGTGGGCACGCCAAGATCATCCGCCTGTTCGCCGCCAAGGCCCTTCGCCGCAACGGCCATTTCGAGGTCGAGCTGGAGTTGAGAAACGGCGTCCAGGAGGGCAAGGAGGTGCTGCACTCCCGAGCCCGGGCGATCCTGGCCGAAGAGTATGCACCTCCCCCGGCCTTCCGCGTGCCTGAGGCGCTCGCCTGCAACCACTATCCTCGCTCGGCCGCCGAAGTCTACGAGAAGATCCTCTTCCACGGCCGCCACCTTCAAGGCCTGCGCGCCATCCGGTGCTGCACCCCGCAGGGCATGGTGGCCGACGCCTCTTGCGCCCCGGACCCTGGGCAGTGGCTGGCCGCGCCGCTGCGGAACACTTGGCTTTCCGACCCGCTGGTTCTCGATACGGCCTTCCAGATGGCAAGCCTTTGGTGCTATGAGCAGCACGGGTGCGTGTCGCTTCCGAGCCACGCCGCCTCCTACCGTCAGTATCGCCCCGGCTTCCCGAGCGCGGGCATCACGGTGGTGCTCGAAGTGCGCGCGGCCGCCGGGAAAAAAATGCAGGGGGATTTCACCTTCCTGGATCCGGCGGGGGAGGTCATTGCGCGCTTGACGGGCTATGAAGCCGTTATGGACCCGCTGCTGAACCGCGCCTTCAAGCCGGAGAGGCATGCGTGAGAGGGAGTAAAAGAAGTAACGAGTAACGAGTGAAAAAAAGACAGAATACCACTACCCAACACCAAACACTAAACACCAAAGAAGTCGGAGTCGGAGTAGGATAGGCAATGCCTATAATGCGCTAGAATGCCTAAAATTTAAACAGATCAACCGAACAACCAAGCATCCATTCAACCAATAACCCAATCACCTATTCACCAAACACCAGGAACCAAGCACCAAACACTAAAAACCAGACAGCAGACACTAAAAGTGATAATGCCCTGCCCGCCGCGCCC
>JBFYWT010000169.1:0-5476 GCA_041310895.1 Desulfobacteraceae bacterium
TCGTAGTCGTAAAGGTTGCCGAGCATGAACCGGCAGGTGTTGCGGATGCGGCGGTAGGCGTCGCTCAGCTGGGTGAGGATGGTGTTCGAGATGCGGACATCCTCCTGGTAGTCGGAGGCCGAGACCCACAGGCGCAGGATTTCCGCCCCGTACTGGTCGATCACCTCCCGCGGGGCGATCACGTTCCCGAGCGACTTGGACATCTTGCGGCCGTCGGCATCCACGACGAACCCGTGGGTGAGCACGGAGCGGTAGGGCGCGCGCCCGCGCGTGCCCACGGCGGTGAGCAGCGAGCTGTGGAACCAGCCGCGGTGCTGGTCGCTGCCCTCGAGATAGAGGTCGGCCGGCCAGCGCAGGTCGGCGCGCACCTCCAGCACGGCGGCGTGGCTCACCCCGGAGTCGAACCACACATCCAGGATGTCCTCTTCCTTGACAAATCCGTCGTGGCCGCAGCCGGGGCAGCGGGTGCCCTCCGGCAGGATTTCGGCGGGGGTGCGCTCGAACCAGACATCGGCCCCGTGCGCGGCGAACAGGCGCGAGACCCGCTCGGCGATCTCCGGGGTGATCACCAGCCGCTCGCACCGCTCGCAGGTGAAGACCGTGATGGGCACCCCCCAGGCCCGCTGGCGCGAGACGCACCAGTCGGGGCGATTCTCGATCATGCCGGTGATCCGCTCCCGGCCCCAGGCGGGGATCCAGGTCACCCGCCCGATCTCCTCGAGCGTGCGCCGCCGCAGCCCGGCCGTGTCCATCGGGATGAACCACTGGGGGGTCGCGCGGTAGATGACCGGCTCCTTGCAGCGCCAGCAGTGGGGGTAGGAGTGCTCAAAGCGGCTTTCGTTCAATAGCGTGCCGTTCTCCTTGAGCCGGGCGCTGATCTTGGGGTTGGCATCGAAAACGAACTGGCCCGCGAAGAAGTCGACCTCGGCGGTGAAGCAGCCGCAGTCATCCACCGGGGAGTAGGGTTCCAGGCCGTACTCCCGCCCGACATCGTAGTCCTCGCGGCCGTGGCCGGGGGCGGTGTGAACGCAGCCCGTGCCGGCATCGAGGGTCACGTGGCGGCCCAGGACGATGAGCGCATCGCGCGGGTAGAGCGGGTGCCGGCAGCGTTTGCGCTCGAGCACCCGCGGGTCGATGCGGGTCAGGACCGCATGGGATGCAATGCCGAACTGGCGCATGCACGTCTCGACGAGCTCGCGCGCCAGGATCAGCACCCCGTGCGTGCCGGCCTCGACGGCGACATAGTCGAACTCCGGGTGCAGCGCCACGGCCAGGTTGGCGGGCAGGGTCCAGGGCGTGGTCGTCCAGATGACGACCGCGACCGGCCGCCCGGCCAGCACCGGATAGTCGGCGGCCAGATCGTATACCAGGGGGAACTTGACGTAGATGGAGGCCGTCATCTCGTCCTGGTATTCGATCTCCGCCTCGGCCAGCGCCGTCTGGCAGGTGGCGCACCAGTAGATGGGCTTCTCGCTGCGTACGAGCCCGCCGCTCAACGCGAATTTCATGCACTCCCCGGCGATCACCGCCTCGTATTCGTGGTTCATGGTGAGATAGGGGTTCTCCCAGTCCCCCATCACGCCCAGGCGTTTGAACTCTTCGCGCTGGATGTCGATGAACCGCTCGGCGTAGGCGCGGCAAAGCCGACGCACCTGGGGCTTGGTCAGGGTGCTCTTCTTCTCCCCCAGCTCCTTGTCCACATTGTGCTCGATGGGCAGTCCGTGGCAGTCCCAGCCCGGCACATAGACCGCGTCGAAGCCCGCCATCTGGCGGGAGCGGACGATGATGTCCTTCAAAATCTTGTTGAGCGCCGTCCCGATGTGGATATGCCCGTTGGCATAGGGCGGGCCGTCGTGCAGGATAAAGGGCTCGCGGCCTTTTGACGTGGCCCGGATGTTTTCGTACAGCCGCACCTCCTCCCAGCGTTTGAGCTGCTCGGGCTCACGCCGGGCCAGGTTGGCCTTCATGGGAAACGAGGTGGAGGGCAGGTTCAGCGTCTTTTTGTAATCCATCAGCGTCCTCTCGTGTGACGGTCAGAAAATGGGCACTACTTAGCGGCAAAGCGCAGCAGTGTCAACCAAGCCGGAACCGGCCGGGCAGGGAAAGAGAGGGGCACGGCAGAGACCGTCGCTCGTCCGGGCAGTCAAAAACCCAGTTCAGCCAGGAGGTCGCTGAAACCTGAATTCTGAAACTTCATGCGCAGAAATTCCGAAATGGTGGGCTGATAGGCCTTTACTTTGAGGTACATGGCCGCTTCGCTCGGCGTGCGCCCGCCTTTGCGAAGGTTGCAGTTCCGGCAGGCCGCCACGCAGTTTTCGAAGTTGGTCTTGCCCCCGCGGGATTTGGGAATGATGTGATCGATGGACAGGCGCTCTCTCTGGCCGCCGCAATAGGCGCAACGGAACCCGTCCCGCACCAGGACGTTCCTCTTGGTGAAAGCCACCCCGGCCCGGTAGATCGTGCGGATCAACTTGACCAGGCGCATGACGGCGGGTATCCGCAACTCGATCCCGCTCGCCACCCGCACGGCCGCACCGGAATCCTTGATGACCTCCACCTTGCCCTTGGTCATCAGGCAGACGGCCCGTTTCCAGTTGACCAGATTGAGAAACGTGTAGTCCGCGTTCAGCAGGATGCAGTGCGTCATGAAACCGCTCCCGGGGCGTTGAGAAGCCACGAACGTGAAATCCCGCCGCGCTGTCGCCAACCGGCAGCAACCTACCCGATCTTCGCCTCAAAGTCAAAGCCCGGGCCGCTTGCGGGGCGGAGGGGCGGACTGCATAGCGGGCGGCCCTTGCATGCCGGGGCGGGGTTGCTTAGATTGATTGCATGATCGACCATTTCAGGTACCTGGCCCCGCTCTACGACCGCCTGATGGGCCGGCCGGATCCCGGCCCATTGCTTGAGCTGCTGAAGCTTCCGGTGCGCGGCCGACTTCTGGACAGCGGGGGCGGCACCGGACGCACGGCACTGCCGCTTTCCCGACTGGCCGGCCAGGTCGTGGTCGCCGACCCATCCGCCCACATGCTCGCCCGGGCCCGGGCCAAAGCGCTCCCGGTCGTCGCCGCCAGGAGCGAGCAGCTGCCGTTCGGCAGCGGCTGCTTCGAGCGCATCCTGGTGGTGGATGCGCTGCACCATTTCCACAGCCAGCGGGAGGCGCTGGCCGACCTGGCGCGGGTCCTCGCCCCCGGCGGCCGCCTGCTGATCGAGGAGTTCGATGCCAACCGCGCGGCGGTGCGGCTGATCGCCCTCGCCGAAAAGGCGGTCGGCATGGGCAGCCGGTTCCTGCGGCCCCAGGAGATCCGCGACCTGCTGCACGCGCAGGGGCTCTCGGTCGAGGTCCGCAACGGACGTGCCTGCTCGGCCTGGATCATCGCGGACAAGGGGAGGGCCTGAGATGATCCGCTTTGGCATCGAAAGCCTGGACGGGACATCCGCCCTCTCAATGGGCGAGCGGGAATGGCCGCGTCGAGGCACGGCGCGGAACCGCCTGCTTTCGACGCTCGGCCGCGCGCTGTGCGGGGTGCTGGCGGCCACAGTTCTGCTCGCGGCCTATGGATGCTCACTGCTGCGGATCAGGCCCGCCCCGTTCGGGGATGAGGCCCAGACCGTGCGAAGCCTGGAACCGGTTCAGCACCGCCTCGAGCAGGCCGATGCCGCCTCGGCGAGCCTGCTTCTGACCGATATCGGCCGGGTCGAGCAGCCCGGCGAGGCAGCGGCATTCTGGCGGATGGTCTACCGGCCCTTCGTGCCCGGACTCAAGCGCGTCCTGATCGTGGCCGGGGTGCGCGGCAACGAGGCGGCCGGCGTCGAAAGCACCCTCGGCATCATTGAACGGCTGAGCGGCCCCCCAAGCCCGGAAACGCTTTTCGACGCGGACATCCTGCCGGTGGTGAACCCCTGGGGCTGGGTGCACGGCCTGGGCCGCAACCCGATGCGGATCGACATCGACCGCGATTTCGGATCGTTCGATTCACGCGAGGCCCGGATCATCCGGCGTTTTATGCGGGACAAGCGCTACGACCTCGTGATCGACCTGCGCGAGAACATCGAGGCGACAGGCTTTTCCATCCATCTGTTCGGGATGGATGCGACGGGGGCGGCCGAGCGCATTCTGGCCGAAGCCGATGCCCGCGGCTATCCGATCGAGGGCCGGCCGGCAGATCCCCGGGCCGGGCTTGTCACCGTCTCTTCGTGGCACCTGACCCTGCTGGAGTGGCTGGGATCGGTTTCACTCCCGGCCTATGCCCGGCGTCAGGTCGCGAGCGTCGTCTACATGGTCGTCACCCCGACGATTCTGCCGCTGGCGGACCGGGTGGCCCTCCAGCGCATGGCGATCGAGGCCCTGATCGCAGAACATGCGGCCCCGCCGGCGCCGCCTTCGGTCGGCTGCCGGGATCGTGAGGAGAAAATCCATGGACCGGGTTGAACCGTTACGGAAAATCTACGTCAGCATCCGCGCCTTCGAAGACCCTCGGGCCGAAGGTTCGCCCACCGCCGGGGTGGATCTCGCCTTCATCTGCGGCATCGGCCGCAGCGGCATCACCCCTTTCGAATCCCAACTGGCCGCCCGACGGGTCGGGGAAGAGATCGACCTGCAGGTCATGACCCCGCAGGCCGCACACTTCTTCGAACACCTCGCCCCGCAGCTCTACGCGGCGTTCGCGGGCCGGGATGCGTTGCATCTGAAGGTGAAGATTACAGGAATCGAGACCCCGGACGCCCGGGATCTCGTGAAGGCCATGGCCGAGCTCTCCGCCCACGGGGACGCCGGCTGTGACTGCGGCTGCGGCTGCGGGTGAACGGATGCCTGATGCGGGATAATAGGTTCCGGGTTCAGGGTTCACGGTTCAAGGGTTGAGGCAGCCGGAGCGGGGGGAAAGGAGTAACGAGCAACGAGTGAAAAGATGAATCGGGGTCGGTATCGGAATCGGTATCGAATCATTTTCGCCCGCACCGACGAAACAGCAAACACTAAACACCAGACACCAAACACTAAAAGCGAAAATGCCCTACCTGCCGCGATTCTCGAGCACCACGGTTTAAAAACGCAGCTCTGTGGCGCTCCCCGGATGCCTGCGCCCGGAACATCGGTTGCGTCCGCGTCTGAAACTCGGGGCAACGGGCTCTACGATCGGACCAGGCTCGCTCGGTCAATTGTGCACAGGATGGGATCCGTCGTTTCGCCCCTTCTACCCGGTCGGGGAAAGGTCCGATTCAAGAGCCCGTAAGCCCCTCAGACAGTCAGCCGCTTCCGCAACCGATGCCCCGGACTCCGGCATCCTGATGCCGTGGCATAAAAAAAAATTCAGACGACAAGCACCCCAATGCGTGGGTCAGGAACACGCGGTGGGCAGGGTGTTTTCCCGCAGGCGTGCTGATTAGAGGGAGTCCGACTTCTCGTCGGGGCCCGGCCGAGGGGATGCAGCGCAAAACCAACCCCTCATCACGGCAGGACGGGCATCCCCTCGGACGG
>JBFYWT010000182.1:0-5468 GCA_041310895.1 Desulfobacteraceae bacterium
GAAGGCTGAAGACTATAAGACCTCTCGCAAAGCACGAATCAAGCCATTCAAGACCTTCTCGGTTGCTACGAGCTTTGGTTCAATCGCCAACTCAAACGCCCGAAGTCTTGGGTGATCACGCAGGGTTGGTCCCTGAAAGCCTTAAGTCTTCAGCCTTCGGTCTATTTACCCCAGGATGGCCTTGAGGTCCTCGTCCGGGGTCTTGATGGGCGCAATGTTGAATTTCTCCACCAGCACACCGAGGACATTCGGCGTGACGAAGGCGGGCAGGCTCGGGCCCAGGCGGATGTTTTTGATGCCGAGATAGAGCAGGGTCAGAAGGATCGCCACCGCCTTCTGCTCGTACCAGGAGAGGATCATGGAGAGCGGCAGGTCGTTCACCCCGCAGTTAAAGGCCTTCGAGAGCGCCACGGCGATCTGGATGGCCGAGTAGGCATCGTTGCACTGCCCGATGTCGCGCAGGCGCGGGATCCCGTCGATGGCGCCGAGGTCCTTATCGAAAAAGCGGAACTTGCCGCAGGCGAGCGTCAGGACGACGCAGTCCTGCGGGACCTTCTCGACGAACTCGGTGAAGTAGCTGCGGCCCGGCTTGGCCCCGTCGCAGCCGCCCACCAGGAAGAAATGGCGGATCTTGCCGGCCTTGACCAGTTCGATGACTTTCCCGGCCACGCCCATGACGGCGTTGCGCCCGAAACCCACCAGGACGTTCTTGCCCGGGGCATCGGCGTCGAAGCCGGGCAGCGCCAGCGCCTTTGCGATCACCGGCGCGAAGTTCTTATCGGCGATGTGCCGCACCCCGGGCCAGCCCACGAGTCCGGTTGTGAAGATGTTGTCCCGGTAGGCATCGGTGGGTTTCTGGATGCAGTTGGTGGTAATGAGGATCGCCCCGGGGAACTGGGCGAACTCCTTGGCCTGGTTCTGCCAGGCGGTGCCGTAGTGGCCGAAGAAATGCGGGTGCTTCTGCTTCATCTCGGGGTAGCCGTGGCTGGGCAGCATCTCGCCGTGGGTGTAGACGAATATCCCTTTGCCGGCGCTCTGCTTCAGGATGTCCTCAAGGTCTTTCAGGTCGTGGCCCGAGACCAGGATGGCCTTGCCTTTTTTTTGCCCGAGCGGGACCGGGGTCGGGGTGGGGTGGCCGTAGGTCCCCGTGTTGCCGGCATCGAGCAGTTCCATCGCCTTCAGGTTGACCTCACCGCACTTCAACACCAGGCCCAGATAGTCGTTCACCCCGAGCGCCGGATTCAATGTGGCGGCCAGGGCCTCGTGGATGAAGGCATAGACGCTCTCATCCTTCTTTCCCAGGATCCGGGCGTGGTCGGCGTAGGCCGCGACCCCTTTCAGGCCGTAAATCAGAAGCTCGCGCAGGCCCTGGGCGTCGGGGTCGGCCGCGGGGGCCTTGACCCCGCCGGTCTCCTCGCCCTGAGCCACCATAGCCTCCACCGAGGCGGCCGGGGCGAAGGCGGCCGCGGCATGGCCGAAGTTGGTCCGGCCGCCGGCGGCGGTGATTTTTTTCTTCAACTCCTCGCGCAGCGCCACGCAGCGGTTGATGAGGGCCGCGAACCGGGCGGGATCGAAATCCACGTTGGTCAGGGTCGAGAAGGTGGCCTCGAGCGTGAAGCGGTTTGCCTCGACCGGGTCGATGTTGTGCCGGCGCGCCGCGTTGGCGACAAGGGCCAGCCCCTTGAGCGCGTAGAGGAGTAGATCCTGCAGGGCGGCCACCTCGGCCGTCTTCCCGCAGACGCCGATCTTGGTGCAGCCTTCACCCTTGGCGGTTTGTTCGCACTGGTAGCAAAACATGGCAATCTCCTTTCGGTTTGAGTGGTGGCGATGTGGGCGGGTGCCGCAGCCGATGGCGCCCTCAACGATGGCCAAAGGATAGCTTAGGTCCCAACCGGCCGCATTGACTTACATCAAGAAGTTTAATTTTAGGAATTATCCGTAGGGAAGGGCCGGAAAAGCTTGACATTGCAAGAGGTTGCTGCCACAACCCCTTCATGGAACCCTCCTTTAAAATTCTTGCATCCATCCCGTTCTTCAGCGGGCTCAGCGCCGATCAACTGGCCGAGGTCGGCCGGATCGCCGTAGAGAAGCGCTACGCCAAGGGGGAAATCATCTTCTCCGAGGGCGACGAAGGCGACGGGTTCTACCTGGTCATCGTCGGCACGATCAAGGTCTTCAAGCTCTCCCCCGACGGCAAGGAGCACATCCTGCACCTTTTCTCCGCGGGCCGGATCTTCGGGGAGGTGCCGGTTTTTGCCGGAGAGCATTTTCCGGCAAACGCCGAGGCCATCGCCGAGACCCGCGCTCTTTTTTTCCCGCGCGCGGCTTTCCTGAACCTCATCCGCGAGAACCCGATCCTGGCCCTGAAAATGCTGGCCGATCTCTCGCACAAGCTGCGCCTTTTCACCACCCAGATCGAAAACCTTTCACTGAAAGAGATCCCCGCCCGCCTGGCGGCTTACCTCCTCTTTTCGGCCAAGGAGCAGGGCCAGGCCGGCCATGTCGACCTGAAGATTTCCAAGGGTCAGCTCGCGAGCCTGCTCGGTACCATCCCCGAGACACTGTCGCGGGTATTCGCCAAGCTTGCGGCGCAGCGGCTTATCCGCGTGGAGGGCCGCAGAATCGTGCTCCTGGACCAGGCGGGGCTGAACGAATTGTCCGAGGCCGGCAAGGGGCTGACCTGAAACCGACGTTCCGGGGAGCGGCAGCCTGCGCTTGACAGGTCTGCCATTGAAATGTATACCTTGCCGGTATGAAAGCAACCGGAGTCAAAATCCTGGTCGTCGCGGTGATTCTGGTCTTCACGGTATCCGGCGCGGCCCTTGCCTGCGCCGGCTCCGAGAGCTGCCGCATGCCCTGCTGCCAGGCGAGCGCCGGCGATTCGGGCCGTCACGATAGCGGCGCCGGCTGCCCTGACGGCTGCGGGTCGGCGGAGACCGGCTTCACCGCCTGCAGCCCGGCGGCCGTCGATGTGGCACCCGCTCCCGAAAGCCACCTCATCCTTATCCCGGCGGTACTATCCGTGGCCGATACCTCGGACCTATCGGCTGCCCCGGGGCCAGCCCGACAGCCGGGCCGCACGGCAGAAACCACCCGTCAGAAAATTCCCCGCTTCATTCAAATCCGCGTGCTCCTGGTTTGACTCACCCTTTCGGATCTCGTGAGTAAAGATCACCTAACGGCATGGCCGCCAATGCCCGTCTATGATCGCGTGGCCACGGCGCAAAACCTGGCTCATCACACTCGCGAAAGGGAAACGTCGATGTCGGAAAAAGCGACGCATGACAGACTCGCGGCCAAGAAGGCCGCTGTGACCGGAACCCAGCCGACCCGCCGAAAATATTTCTGGGCGGTGGGTATTCTGGCGCTGGTGATCGCCGCTGCGGGCGGCGGCCATCTGTTTTTCAGCCAACCCAAGGACCTGCCGGTGCCGGCTGCGGCCGCCAATGCCGCCGGCGGGGTTGTCTCCATGCCGGCGGCCCGCTTTGACGGCGGCAAGGCCCACTACTTCGAGCACCGGCAGGAGGGGATCACCATCCGCTACTTCGTGATCAAGAGCGCCGACGGCGTGCTGCGGGCGGCTTTCGACGCCTGCGACGTCTGCTGGCGGGCCGGCAAGGGGTACGTTCAGGAGGGGGGCTACATGATCTGCCGCAACTGCGGCCTGCGTTTTCACTCCAACCGGATCAACGAGGTCAAGGGTGGGTGCAACCCCGCGCCCCTCGAACGGCGGGTGGAAAACGGCACGCTCCTCATCCGGGTCAGCGACATCCTTGAGGGCCGGGGCTACTTCGATCTTGCCAGGAAGGGGTGAGCCATGACCCTGCGGTGGATATCCCTTCGCAACCTCCTGCGCCGCAAAGGCAAGGCGGCCTTCATTCTGGCCGGGCTTGTGATCGGGGTGGGGACTGCGGCCGGCATTCTGACCTATGTGAATGCCGTGAGCCATGACATCCTGCACAAGCTCGAGCAGTACGGGGCCAACATCCTGATCGTGCCGCGCACCGAAAGTCTCTCCCTGAGCTACGGGGGGCTGGCCCTGGGGGGGGTCTCCTTCGAGCTCGAGGAGATCCGGGAGTCGGAGCTGGCCGGGCTCGCATCCATCCCCAACGCCCGCAACATCGCCGCCCTCGGTCCGCTCGTTCTCGGTGTGGCCGACCTCGGCGGCCGCCGCATTCTCGTCGCGGGGGTCGATTTCGCGGCCGCCGGAATCCTCAAGCCCTGGTGGAAGGTGCAGGGGAGGGCCCCGGGGCGGAACGAGGTCCTCTTGGGGGCCGAGGCGGCCCGGGTGCTCAACCTCTCCGCCGGGGGCATCTTCCCGGTCGGCGCCGTGGACATGACCGTTGTGGGGATCCTCGATCCGACCGGCTCCCAGGACGATCAGCTCGCGTTCACCAACTTAATGGACGCCCAGCGGGTGTTCAACAAGGAGGGGCGGGTCTCGATGGCCGAGGTGGCGGCGCTCTGCCAGGACTGCCCGATCGACGACCTGGTGCGGCAGATTTCCGAAGCCATCCCCGGCGCCAAGGTCATGGCCATCCAGCAGGTGGTGAAGAGCCGCCTCGAGATGCTCGCGCAGTTTCAGAAGTTCGCTTACGGGATTTCAGCCGTCGTGCTCCTGATCGGAAGCCTGGTCGTGCTCGTCACCATGATGGGCAGCGTGCGGGAGCGCACCGGCGAGATCGGCATTTTCCGTGCCATCGGCTTTCGCCGGTCGCACATCATGCGGATCGTGTTCCTGGAGGCCGGCATCGTTTCCGTGCTGGCCGGGGGGCTCGGCTACGGGCTGGGCCTCGCCGCCGCGCGGCTGGCCTTCCTTTTCGGCGGCGCGGGGCATCCGGTGCATGTGCCCTTTTCACCGGAAATGGCCCTCGCAGCGCTGGTCCTGGCCGTCGCCCTGGGGCTTCTCGCCAGTGCCTACCCGGCGGTCCTGGCCGCGCGCATGGACCCCAACGACGCCCTGCGCGCTCTATGATAGGAGATAGCGGTGAGCACCATCGCGGCGGAGAATCTCGCGAAAACCTTCGGCACCGGAGAGGCGGCGGTCGCGGCCGTCTCGGGGGTGAGCTTCCGGATCGCCCCGGGGGAGTTCGTCGGCATCATGGGAGCCTCCGGGGCCGGAAAATCGACCCTTCTGGGGATGATCGGCGCGATGAGCGCCCCGAGCTCCGGCCGGCTGATCGTGGATGAGATCGACGTTTACGCCTTGCCCCTGGAGCGGCAGGCCGACTTCCGCCGGGAGTATCTCGGCTTCGTGTTCCAGGGGTTCCACCTGGTGCCCTACCTCACGGCGCTCGAAAACGTGATGCTGCCGCTTGTCGTGACGGGCCTTGGCCGGAAGCAGAAGCAGGCCAAAGCCGGCGAGGCCCTGGCCGAGGTCGGGCTCGCCGATAAGGGCCGGCGGCTTCCCGGGGAGCTCTCCGGCGGGGAGAAGGAGCGCGTGGCGGTGGCGCGGGCGATCGTGAACG
>JBFYWT010000194.1:0-23668 GCA_041310895.1 Desulfobacteraceae bacterium
TCCTCGCGCTTCAGGATCCCGAGCAGGAGCTGCATCTTGCGTTCTTTTTCGATGTGAAAGAGCGACTGCTCGATCCCCTCGACCGCGACCGTCTCCGGGGTCACGGCGATGAACTCCGGCAGGTTCATGAACTCGTAGGTCAGCTCCAGCACCCGGTAGGAAAGGGTCGCCGAGAAGAGCATGGACTGGCGCTTCTCGAAGGGCGGCAGCTTGCGCAGGATGTAGCGCATGTCCTTCTCGAAGCCGAGGTCGAGGAGGCGATCGGCCTCGTCGATGACCAGAAACTTGATGTCTTGGGTTTTGAACACGCCCTGCTTGTAATAATCGATGATCCGCCCGGGAGTGCCGATGACGATGTCCACCCCCTTGGTGAGGCTCTCGGCCTGCTCGCGGTAGTCGATCCCGCCCACCACTTCCAGAAACGAAATGTCGGTGTGCCGCCCCAGGGCCCGGGCCTCCTCGTAAATCTGGCGGGACAACTCGCGGGTGGGAGCCATGATGAGGGCCTGGGGGCGGCCGCTCTTGCGCTCGGGCATGGCGAGCAGCCGCGAGAGAACGGTCGTCAGAAAGGCGGCCGTCTTGCCGGTCCCGGTCTGCGCCTGGCCGGCGACATCCCGGCCCTGCAACAGGACCGGCAGGGCCTGGGCCTGGATCGGCGTGCAGAGCTCAAAGCCGGCATCCTTCAGGCCGGCCAGCACCTCGCCGGCGAGATCGAACTCATCAAACCGTTTATCGGTTAGAAAATCAGGTTTATCGGCACGGGAGCTATCCTCCGGCGCCTCGGGCGCCCCGGATTCATCCAGCATAAGCGTCGGTGACCTTCCTTGTCGGGTGCGAATTTCGGCGGTCCACATCTTGCCAGACCGCGAGTAACGTCAGATTATATACTGGATTCAAGATTTTGCAAGCAAAGAGATTCACTTTGTAGCACCGGCGTCTTTTTGCTATGAAGGGGCCCCGATGAAAGAGTTCTTGACCGTTATGGATCTCGATCAGGTGCTCGCGCAGGTGGGTACCTTCCCCCCGGCGGCAACCGAAGCGGTGGCGCTCGACGAGGCCACCGGCCGGGTGCTGGCCGAGGACCTCCGCGCCGATGCCGACCTGCCCGGCTTTGCGCGCTCCACCGTGGACGGCTATGCCGTGCAGGCCGCCGCGACCTTCGGGGCCAGTGAGAGCAACCCCGCCCTATTGGATGTCGTCGGGACCGTCCTCATGGGCCAAGCTCCCGACGTGGTGATCGGGTCGGCCCAGGCGGCCCGCATCCCCACCGGGGGTGAGCTGCCGCACGGGGCCGACAGCGTGGTCATGCTCGAACACGCCGACATTTTAGACGAGCGGACGATCGAAGCCTTCCGCAGCGTCGCCCCCGGCCAGAACGTGATTGCCCCCGACGAGGATTATGCCAAGGGGTGCGTCGTCGCCGCGGCCGGCCGCCGGCTGAGACCCCAGGACACCGGGGTGCTCGCAGCGTTCGGGTACACGCAGGTCAATGTCCATCGCCGGCCGAAAGTGGCCATCGTCTCGACTGGCGACGAGATCGTCCCGGTTACGGCGCATCCGGGCCCGGGTCAGATCCGCGACGTGAACAGCTTCACCCTGGCCGGGCTGGTCGCCGCGGCCGGCGCCCGGCCGATTCCGCTCGGCATCGTGCGGGACGATTTCAATGCGCTGCGCTCCGTTGCCGCCCGGGCGCTCGAGGGCTGCGACATGATCCTGATCTCCGGGGGGAGCTCGGTCGGCGCCCGCGACTTCACCGTCGAGGTCATCTCCTCATTCAAGGAGGCGGAGATCCTGGCGCACGGGATCAGCATCAGCCCCGGCAAGCCCACCATCTTGGCGCGCGTCCAGGACCGCTCCTTCTGGGGCCTGCCGGGTCACGTCGTCTCGGCCATGATCGTCTTTGCGCGGATCGTCCGGCCCTTTCTGCTCCACCTCGGAGGCATCCGGGCCCCGCTGGAACAGGAGCTCCGCCTGCCCGCCCGCCTGAACCGTAATGTGGCCTCGGCTCCCGGGCGCACCGATTTCATCCGGGTGCGGGTCGTCCGCGACGCGGAGGGGTTCCGCGCCGAGCCGGTCCTGGGCAAGTCGGGGCTGCTCAACACCATGGTGAAGGGGGACGGCGTGATCGAAATCGGCCGTGACGTTGAAGGGCTCGACGCCGGGGCCCCCGTCGAGGTGATTCTGTTCTAACCCGGAGGGGAGCATCGCGAAGCATGGGACGAAACGTCTATCTGCAGATGAAGCGCCTGGAAGAGGCCCGCCGCATCGTGGTCGACGAACTGGGAGCGCTGCCATCCCTCGCCGTCGAAACGGTGCCGGTGCCGGAGGCGGTCGGCCGGGTGTTGGCCGAACCGGTTCATGCGGCCCTCTCCGCCCCGAATTACCACGCCGCCGCCATGGACGGGGTGGCGGTGCGGGCCGAGACCACCTACGGGGCGAGCGAGTCCCATCCGCGGGAGCTCACTCTGGGGCGTGAGGCCCATTTCGTCAACACCGGTAACGTCCTGCCCGAGGGCACCGATGCCGTGATCATGATCGAGGCCGTCCAGGTGCTGGGGGATGAGCGCATCTGCATCGAGGCCCCGGCTTTTCCCTGGCAGCACGTGCGGCGGATCGGCGAGGACATCGTCGCGACCGAGCTGCTCTTTCCCCGCCACCACCGGATCACCCCCATCTGCCTCGGGGCGCTCTTGACCGCGGGCATCTTCTCCGTGCCGGTCAAGCGCAAACCCCGGGTGCTGATCATCCCGACCGGCTCGGAGCTCGTGGACTGGCGCCGGACCTCCCTCTCCGATCTGAAACCCGGCCAGGTGCTGGAGACGAACTCCTTCGTCCTGGGGGCCCTCGTCGAGTCCTGCGGCGCGCTTTTCACCCGGCACCCCATGGTCGCAGACGAGATCCCCCGGATTACGGCCGCGCTCGACTCCGCGCGGGAGGAGGGGTATCAGATCGCCCTGATCCTCGGCGGCTCCTCGGCCGGCTCCGAGGATTACGCCCGGGCGGTCATCGCCGAAATCGGCGAGGTCTTCGTGCACGGGGTCACCATCATGCCGGGCAAACCGGTCGTAATCGGCCGGGTGGGGAACATGGCCGCCTTCGGCATTCCCGGCTACCCCGTATCGGCCGTGATCGTCTTCGAGCAGCTGGTCAAGCCGCTGATCGCATCCCTCCTCGCCCAGGTGCCGCTCCCCCCGCCCACGGCCCGTGTGGAGCCGACCCGCAAGATCGCCTCGAAGCTCGGGGTCGAGGAGTTCGTGCGCGTCAAGCTCGGCCGCGTGGGCGCGCGGGTCGTCGCCACCCCCCTGCCGCGCGGGGCGGGCCAGATCACCTCCCTGACGAAGGCGGACGGCATCATCCGCATCCCGGTCGACACCGAGGGCCTGCGGGAAAACGAGCCGGTCACAGCCGAGCTGATGCACGCCCCCGAGGCGCTCGACCGGACCATCGTCGTCGTGGGCAGCCACGACAACACCCTGGATGTGCTGGCCGACCAGCTCAAGGCCGTCCACAACCATCTCAGCCTCTCCTCCAGCCATGTCGGCAGCCTGGGGGGGTTGATGGCCATCAAGCGCGGGGGGTGCCACCTGGCCGGCTCGCACCTGCTCGATCCCGAGGATGGCTCTTACAACCTCGCCTACATCCGCAGGCACCTCCCCGGCCGGGCCATCACCCTGGTCACCCTGGTGCTGCGGGAAAACGGCCTGATCGTCGCGCGCGGCAACCCCAAGGCCATCCGCGGCATCGAGGACCTCAGGCGCCCGGATCTGACCTTCATCAACCGCCAGGCCGGCTCCGGCACCCGCCTGCTGCTCGACTACCGCCTCAAGGCGCTGGGGCTCGACCCGGCTGAGATCCGGGGGTACGGCGTGGAGGAGTATACCCACATGGCGGTCGCGGTGGCGGTCTTGACCGGCAGCGCCGACGCGGGGCTCGGCATCTACGCGGCCGCCAAGGCCCTGGGGCTCGACTTCATTCCCGTGGTCACGGAGCAGTACGACCTCGTGATCCCGGCCGAGCATTTTGCCGGCGCCAATGTCCAGGCGCTCATGGAGGTCATCGGCTCGGCCGAGTTCCGGCGGCGGGTGGAAGCCATGGGAGGCTACAGCACCCGACTCACGGGAAAAACCCTCGAGATTTCGGGAAACTGACAGCGGTGCCATCGCCCCCGAAAATTGACATTCAGCCCGCTTGCGTTAAAATGATCGGTATCGGTTCCGACCGATTCCCATCAATGATTCCATAGTTCAACGGGATGCCATGGCCGCCAAACGTGATTACTACGAGGTCCTCGGGGTCAACCGCAACGCCACTGAGGATGAGCTGAAGTCCAGCTACCGCAAGCTCGCGCTGAAGTTTCACCCTGACCGAAACCCCGGAGACAAGGAGGCGGAGGAAAGTTTCAAGGAAGCGGCCGAGGCCTACGAGGTTCTGCGCGACCGCGAAAAGCGCGCCCTTTACGACCAGTTCGGGCACGCCGGCCTCGAGGGGGCCGGGTTTTCGGGCTTCGGCGGTTTCGAGGACATTTTTTCGAGCTTCGGGGACATCTTCGAGGATTTCTTCGGGTTCGGCGGGCGCGGCCGCTATCGCTCCCGGGCCCAGCGCGGGGCCGATCTGCGCTACGATCTCAATCTCACCTTCATGCAGGCCGCTTTCGGATCGGAAACGGAAATCGAGGTCGCCAAAGCCGAAACCTGCCGCGAGTGCGGCGGCACGGGCTGCGAGAAAGGCCATGCGCCCGAGGCCTGCCGGCAGTGCGGCGGCTCCGGCCAGGTCTCACGCTCCCAGGGGTTTTTCACGGTGCGGACCACCTGCCACGTCTGCCGCGGCAACGGCCAGGTGATCAGCCACCCCTGCGCCAGCTGTCGCGGCAACGGCCAGATACGGGCCAGCAAACGCGTCTCGGTCAAGATCCCGGCCGGCGTCGACAACGGCTCGCGCCTGCGGCTGAACGGCGAGGGCGAACCCGGCCTGCAGGGGGGGCCCAGCGGGGATCTCTACGTCTTCATCCACGTTCAGCCCCACGATTTCTTCGAACGGCGCGACAACGACATCATCTGCCAGGTGTCCATCTCCTTCGTCCAGGCCGCCCTGGGAGGTACCATCACGGTACCTACCCTGGAGGGCGAGCGGCAGCTGGAGATCCCCAAGGGGACCCAGCCGGGAGACGTGTTCTACTTCCATGGCGAGGGCATCCCTTCGCTGCGGACCCGCAAGCGCGGCGAGCAGATCATCCAGGTCATGATCAAGACCCCCACCAACCTCTCCAAGAAGCAGGAGGATCTCCTGCGCGAGTTCGCCCGCCTCGAAAAAGGCAAGTTCTCGAGCAAACTTAAAAACATGCTGAAAGGCGGGGCATCGAGCGCCGTGCATTAGCGGTGATGCGGGCGCAGGGAGCAGCCCCCTTTAATGCAGGTCGAGGGAATCCCATGTACGAGGTGAAAGTGGTGACCCGTTTTGCCGCCGCTCATCGGCTGACGATGGTCGGGGCCAAGTGCGAGAACATGCACGGGCACAACTGGAAAATAGAGGTGGCCCTCACCGGTGCGGAGCTCGATGCGGGGGGGGTGCTGATGGACTTCGGCGAGGTCAAGGGCCGGCTGCGCGAGATCATCGCCCGCGTCGACCACCAGTATCTGAACGAGCTGGAGATGTTTCAGGGTCGGCAGCCCTCTTCCGAACGCATTGCGGCCTACATCGCCGGGGAACTCCAGAAGGCGATCACCACCCCGGGGGTGCGGGTCAGCCGGGTCAGCGCCTGGGAGTCCGAAGACTCCTGCGCGACCTATATCGTTGCGTGACGGGCCGTCCGGGTCATTCGGCCCGAGGCGCCGCCTGCTGAATTTGCCTCCAGCGCGCGAGCAGCTCATCGCGCGTGATGATCCCGCTCGCATCCGGCACGTGGCGGCGAATCGCCTCGAGCCCCCCTTCCTGCCGGTCCACCAGCACAATCGCCGTGACCACCTCCAGGCCTTCGGCCCGCGCCCGTTCGATGGCCGTGATGGTCGATCCCCCGGTGGTGGCCACGTCGTCCACGACCGCCACCCTCTCCCCCTTCCGGATGTCGCCCTCCACCCAGCGCACGATGCCGTGGTCCTTCTGGGTTTTGCGGATCGAGAAGGCCTGGATGGGCCGGCCCTCCAGCTCCGAGGCGAAGGCCGCCGCCATCGCCACCGGGTCGGCGCCGAAGGTGAGGCCGCCGACCGCCGCAACCCCCGCGGTTCGGAGCGCGGCGAAGACCAGGTGCCCGACCAGGAACATCCCCCGGGGATGGAGAGTGGTCGGTTTGCAGTTGACGTAGTAATGGCTCATGCGGCCGGAGACGAGCTTGAAAACCGGTTCCTCGCTGTATTGGAACGACTTGCGGCACAGCATGTCGATCAGCTCGTGCTTCATGATCCCCCTCCCCGCACCAGGCCGCCGGCGGCGCATCGCCGCGGGTTGCCCCCGTCCTCGAAAAGGTTGATTTCGTCCGGGCGATTGGATATAAAAAGCCTCCACCGGATTGGAAGAAGCCACGCTAAAGGGAATGCGGTGGAGGCTTGAGCAAGAAAAACCGGGGTCGGCCCTCCTTGAACTCGTCGGGACTTTAGCAGGTCCCGCGGCCGGGGTCAACCGCTTCACCGCCACGGCATCTCCCTGAAAGGCCGCCATGAAACAGTTGGCTATCGGGCTTCAGATCGTATTTCTCACCGTTCTCGCAGGCATCGGAATCGTCCGCGCGCAGCCGGCACCCCCCCCGCTAACGCTTCAGGAGGCCGTTGAGCTCGCGCTTACGGCCAACCTCGGGATCAAACGCTCACAGGAAGAGATTAACGCCGCCGAGGCGGCTCGCAATGCCAGCCGGACCGGCTTCCTGCCGAGCCTCGGTACCAGTTACACCTACCTGCACCGCAACGATGAACGGTCCACCCGAAGCCCCGTTACGGGGCAGGCCACCGTCGCCCTGCCCCAGGACCAGTATACCTGGAACACCTCCGTGCGGCAGCCGATTTTCACCGGCTTCAAGCTGCTCAACGAATACCGGCTCTCCGAACTCGGGTTGGACCTGGCCGAAGTCGAAGCCAAGCTGACCCGCCAGGACGTGATCCTCGATGCCAAGAACGCCTACTATACGGTATTGAAAAACCTGAAGCTCTTGGACGTCGCCCACCAGCAGGTGACCTCGATCGCCGCCCAGCGGGACGTGGCCGAGAATTTCTACAAGGTCGGCCTGACCCCCCTGAACGACCTCCTGCAGAGCCAGGTTCAACTCGCCAACGCCGTCCAACGGCGGACCGTGGCCATGAACGACCTTGAAATCGCACGGGCCCAGCTCAACACAGTACTGCGCCGTCCGGTGAACACCCCCGTCTCCTTGGTCGACGATGTCGCCCATGCCCCGTACCGTCCGAGCCTCGAAGAGTGCCTCGATGAGGCCCAGAAAAACCGCCTGGAGATCCGGGTGGCCAACCTCGACGTCGACATCGCCGAGCGGCAGGTCAAACTTACCGAAAAGGATTATTTTCCGTCCGTGGATGTGGTCGGATCTTACATCCGCATCGGCGACGACTGGCAGGTGGACGGTGGGGTCGGCATCAGTGATGCCGCCGGCTGGAACCTCCAGGCCACCGCCACCTGGAGCCTCTGGGAGTGGGGGCGGACGGGCTACGGCCGTAAGGAGAAGCTCTCCCGCCTGGCCCAATCCAAATACCGCCGATCCGAACTGTTGGACACCATCAACCTCCAGGTCAAGCAGGCCTACTTGCGGACCAAGGAGGCCGAGCAGAACATCGTCACCGTGGGGCAGGCGGTCGAACAGGCTAAGGAGAACCTGCGCATCACCGAAGAGCAATACAAGGAACAGGTGGCCACCCAGACCGATGTCCTCATCGCCCAGACCCTGCTGACGCAGACCGAGACCATCTACACCAACGCCCTGTTCGATTTTAAAATCGCCAAGGCCTTTCTGCTGCGGGCGATCGGCCAGGAAACTCTGGAATGACCGACGCCGATGCGGCCGCCCCGATCATCCGCCTCGCCCGCGTAGCGCACGCCTACGACCGCCACCAGGCGCTCGCCGACCTGAGCTTCGAGATCGCCAAGAACGAATGGGTGTTCATCACCGGTCCGAGCGGGGCCGGAAAGAGCACCCTGCTCAAGCTCTTGTATTTCGGGACAAGGGCGAGCGCCGGCGAGGTGTTCATCGACGGTGAGAACCCCGCGCGGCTCCCGCCCCGCCGCGTGGCCCTGCTGCGCCGCAAGTGCGGGGTCATTTTTCAGGATTACAAGCTCATCCCCGGTCGCAGCGTTTTCGCCAACGTGGCCCTGGTGCTGGAAGCCTCCGGCCATCGGCGCCGACTGATTCCCCAGAAGGTCCGTTCGGTGCTGCGCCTGGTAGGCATGGAATCGCATGCGGCCGCGCTGCCGCCCCGGCTCTCGGGCGGGGAGCAGCAGCGGGTCGCGGTGGCGCGGGCCATCGTCGGCGACCCGAAGCTCATTCTGGCCGATGAACCGACCGGCAGCCTGGACGAGGTTTCCGCCCGGGGGGTGATGGATCTCCTGCGCGCGGCCTACATCCGCGGCGCCACCGTCGTGATCGCCACCCACGACCAGCGGCTGATCGGCGAGATCGGCGGCCGGGTGCTGATGCTCGACCGGGGCCGGCTGACCCGCTCCGTGCAGGTGGACAAGCACTATGATCGCAGGGCATTTTAAGCGCGCGCTCGAGGACATCGTCGCCAACCCGCTCATCAGCACCCTGGCGGTCGCCACCATCGCCCTTTCCATCCTGATCGTCGGCGCAGCGGTCCTCATCGCGCAGAACACGGATCTCGCGCTGCAGGAATGGAAAAGAAGCGTACGCGTCATGGCCTACCTCGCAAGCGATCCGCCGGTGCCCGCCGCCGAGCTTGCACGCCGGATCGAGGCACTTGAAGGTGTCGCCTCGGCCCGGTTCATCGCCCGCGACGACGCCTTGTCCGAGCTCAAGGTCCGGATGGCTAATCAGGCCTCCCTGCTCGAGAATCTTATCGAGAACCCGCTGCCGGATGCGTTTGAAATCCGCCTGAAGCCCGATGAGCAGGGCTGGGAGCGCCTGGAGGGCGTGGCGGCCCATCTCCGCACCCTGCCGGGAATCGGGGATGTCGAATACGGCCGGCAGTGGGCCGGGGCCGCCCGGGATGTCGCCCGGCTGCTGCGGACGGGCGGCATGGTGATGAGCGGGCTGTTTTTGGCAGCCGCGCTCGCCATCGTCGCCAATACGATCCGCATGGTGGTCACCTCGCGCCGGGAAGAGGTCGAGGTCATGCGCTGGGTCGGCGCCTCGGAGCCCTTCGTGCGCGCCCCGTTCTATATCGCCGGCCTGGTCCAGGGACTTGTCGGCGCCGGCCTCGGACTGGGCGCGCTCTACGCCGCGTTCGACGCCCTCTCGACCCGCCCCGAGCTGGCGGTGCTGGCGGAGTTCGTCCCGTTTCGGTTTCTCACGCCGGCCATGATCGGCGCCATCCTCGCGGCCAGCACGGCCGTCGGGGCGCTGGGCGCCCATCTGTCCCTCGGCCGCAGATCATCGGCCTGAGCGCGCTCTCGCCCGCGATCAGGCCCTCGGATAAAGAGATGATGCCACGGATTCGACTCCTGAGGGGCTGGGCGCTGGCGGCCTGGCTCGGGCTCGCCGCGAGCGCTCTCGGGCAGACACCGCCGGATGCCCGCCTCTCGGAGGAAATGGGCCCTCCGGCGCTGCCGGAGGCTCAGCGGATGCAGGAGGAGATCCGCCGTCAAGCGGCGGAGCTCGAGCGTTTTAGGCTGGACGAGAGCGAGATCGCGGCGGCGCTCGAGACCTCCGGGCGGGCGCTCCAGCGCCACCGCCGCCGCGCCGCCCTGCTCGCACGCGAGATGAGCGAGATCGAAGAGAACATCACCAGCACGACGGCCGCCGTCGACGACCTCTCGCAGCGGATTCGCTCCGGCGAAGAGTACCTCTCCCGCCGGCTGGTGGCGCTCTACAAAACCCAGGCCCTGGGGGCCGCCCACCCCCCGGGGCCGGCCGATTCGCTCCATGACTGGCTGCGGCAGCGAAAGTCCCTGGAGCAGATTATCGCCACGGATAATCGCGCGCTTGCCGTCCTTTTGAGCTACCAGGCCGAAATGCGCACATTGCAGGAACGGCTGGAGGACCAAAAGACCGCGCTCCGGATGCGCCTGCAGGAGCATGAGCGCCAGGTGGCCGACGCCGCACGTGAAAAGCGCAACCGGGAGCACCTGCTCGCCCAGGTCCGCAGCCGCATGGAACTGCAGCAGGCCGCGCTGGCCGCCTTGCACCAGGCCGCGGCCGAACTGGAGTCCACCCTCGCCGCCCTGGATCGCCGGTCGCGATCCGGGTCCCACCGCCCGGCCACCCCGTTTGCGGCCGCCAAAGGCTTGCTTATCTTTCCGGTTAAGGGTAAGATTGTAAAAAAGTTCGGGCCGTTCACCCACCCCACGCTGAACACTCATGGGTTTCGCAGCGGCATCGAAGTCGCAGCGGACCGCGGCGAGCCGGTGATGGCCATCCACGCCGGCCAAGTGGTATTTGCCGATTGGTTCAAGGGCTACGGAAACGTCCTCATTATCGACCACGGCCAAAACTACTACACCGTCCACGCGTACCTGGAAGAGGTCTTTAAACCGGTCGACAGCCCCGTGGAGGCCGGTGAGGTGGTCGCGACCATCGGGGATTCGGGCGCAATGGGAACCCCCGGACTCTACTTTGAGCTGCGGCACCATGACACACCGCTCGACCCGCTGGAGTGGCTGAAACGAAACTGATCCCCCAAAAGGAGCGACCATATGAAGGGCATCATCAACCGGCCCGTGCGACTCTGGCTCGTCATGGTGACCGCCGCCATCGTGTGGATGACGAGCGCCGGCCTCCAAAAAGCCAATTCGGCCAACCCGGATGAGCTTTACGACGGACTGAAGCTTTTTTCCGATGTCATCGAATTGATCCAGCGCGAATACGTGGATGAGGTCGACCCCAAAGATCTCATCCAGAAGGCGATCCAGGGCATGGTCCAGGGGTTGGACCCCCACTCGTCCCTGCTGCCGCCCGACGCCTTCGAGGACCTTCAGATCGACACCAAGGGTAAGTTCACCGGCATCGGCATCCACATCACCATGCGCAACGGCTTCGTGACGGTCATCTCGCCGATCGAAGACACCCCGGCCCACAAGGCCGGGATCGAGGCCGGCGATCGCATCATCAAGGTTGACGGCCAGCTCGCCAGAGACCTGCGGGAGGCCGTGCGGATGATGCGGGGGCCCAAAGGGACCCAGGTGACGGTCACGATCATGCGCGACGGGATCAAGAAACCCCTGGAATTCGAGCTGACCCGCGATGAGATCCCGATCCAGAGCGTAAAATCGATTGTGCTCAAACCGGGGTACGGATACATTCGCCTGTCCAATTTTACCGGGACCACCACCCAGGAGTTCGAAAAGGCCCTCGAACGGCTGGAAGCCGAGGCCGCTCCCCTGAAGGGGCTGGTCTTCGATCTGCGCAACAACGGCGGCGGCCTGCTCAACCAGGCGATCAGCATCGCGGACATCTTCATCGACAAGGGGCAGATTCTCTCCATCAAGGGCCGTGACAAGAAAAACACCAAGGTGTTCAACGCGACCCCCTCCGCCGCTGCCCGCACCTACCCGATCGTCGTGTTGATCAACGGCGGCACGGCGAGCGCCTCGGAGATCGTCGCCGGCGCGCTCCAGGACCACAAGCGCGCGCTCGTCCTGGGAGCCGCCTCCTTCGGCAAGGGATCGGTGCAGACGGTGGAGACGCTGCGCGACGGATCGGGCCTGAAGCTCACCATCGCGCGCTACTACACCCCGAGCGGGCGCTCGATCCAGGCCAAGGGGATCGAGCCCGACATCGCGCTTAAATTCAAACGCATGGAAACCGAGGATCCCGCTGAAAAGGAAGAGGGCCTGTTCAAGGAGAAGGACCTGGAGAACCACCTCGAAGCCGAGGGCGACACCGAGAAGGCCGCGCCGCGCAAGCCGCCGAAAAAGGAGGCGGACCCGGGCGGCAACCTCAAGGATGCGGAGTCCCGCGTGGGGCCGCTCAAGCTGGAACATCTACAGACCGACAATCAGGTCATGCGGGCGCTCGAGATCCTGACCGGCTTCGACGTGCTTCGCCATTTAAAAAGCTGATCGGGCCGCCCTTCACACCGCCATGGCCCCGCCCAAGACCACCCGCACGGCAAAACGCCGGCCCCGGCGCGGCCGCAGCAAAACGGCCAGTCGGCCGACGTGGAAAGTGATAGGGGCGATCGCGGCCATGGCCGTGGTCGTCGGCGGCGCGGTCCTGCTGATGCGCGCCTGGGCCCCTCCGGAGAGACGGCCGGCCGTCGTCGAGCGACAGAAACCACCGGCCGGAGACCCGACCCCGGCCGCGCGCGCACGTGCTCCTGAAAAGCAGACCGCCGCCCGCCCGGCCCCATCGCGGCCGCACGAGCGCCCGGCCGCAGCGGAGCGGCCGGCACCGGCGCCAGCGCCGGTTTACGAGGTCTTCCCCCAAAAGACGCCGGCCCCAGCCCCGGCCGAAAACGGCACCCTGCACGCCGCGCTTCCGCCAGCCCCACCGGAGCTTCCCCCACTCAAGAAACGCCCGCGGCTCGCCCTCATCATCGACGACATCGGCTACGACCGCGCGGCGGCCGAAAAACTAATCGAGCTGGACGCTCCGCTCACCCTCGCCCTGCTGCCCCACAGCCCGCATCTGCACGCCATCGCGGAGAGCGCGCATCGCCGGGGCCTTGAGCTCATGCTGCACCTGCCGATGGAGCCCGTGGGCTATCCCGAGGTCAACCCGGGTCCCGGCACCCTCCTCACCCGGATGCCTCCCGATGAGCTTCTGCAGGTGCTCGAGCGCAACCTGGAAGCCGTGCCTCACATCCGCGGCGTGAACAATCACATGGGCTCGAAGCTGACCGCTCAGGCCGAGCAGATGTATCAGATTTTTTCCGTCCTCAAGAAGCGCGGCCTGTATTTCATCGACAGCCGCACCACCGAGGAGAGCGTCTGCAAGCCTTCGGCCCGTTTGTTCCAGCTCCCGTTCGCCCAGCGGGACGTCTTTTTGGACCATCATCCGGAGCCGGCCTTCATCCGCCAGCAACTGCGGGAGCTGGTGCGCATCGCCCTTCGGCGGGGAGAGGCCGTGGGAATCGCCCACCCCTACCCGGCCACGGTTCGGGTGTTGAAAGAAGAGCTGACGTCCCTGCGCGAGCAGGTAGAGCTGGTGCCTGCCTCGCAGCTGACGCGGGCGGCAAGCTCATAGCCCGGCAACGGGCATCGGCCCGGCGGGCTGCCGTCGCGGGAAGTTTTCGCACGGTCCCAAACACGGCCTGCGGTTTCTCGCCGGCCTTCGCCATGGTAGAATGAAATTGGCATCTGACTCGCGCCCCGTGCACGGACCTGAACCCGACGGCAGCCCCTCCATGGTCGATCATTCGCCGCTCTACAACAGCTTCCTGATTAAGACCTACCTCGAGTATCTCCGGCATCATTACCCGCAGCTCGACCTTCAACCCGTGCTCATCGAGGCGGGCATGAGCCTCTACCAGGTCGAGGACCCGGCCCACTGGTTCACCCAGGAGACGGTGGACCGATTTCAGGAAGGCCTGGTCCGGCACACGGGAGACGTCGACATCTCGCGCAAGGTCGGCCGCTTCACGGCCCACGCGCGCGTCGGAGGGGCGTTGCGCCAGTACATGCTGGGACTGATGAGCCCGGCCGGCATTTACGGCCTCATGGAAAAAAACTACCCCCTGCTCAGCCGCGGGGCCGTCATCAAAGTCAAGAAAATCGGGCCGCGACGGGTCGAGATCACCGCCACCCCGAAGCCCGGCGTGGCCGAAAAGCCCTACCAGTGCGCCAACCGCACCGGTATCTTCGAAATGTTCCCGGCCTTGTTCACCAAGGAGCTGGCCACGATCGAGCACCCGGAGTGCTTTCACCGCGGCCAGACCTGCTGCCGGTACATCGTCAGCTGGCGGGCGAGCGAGACCCTGCGCTGGCGCCGCCTGCGCAACGTCACCTTGCTCGCCGGCGTTCTGGCGGCCGGGGCGACCTACGGCCTGTTGCCGTTCGGCATGTGGGCGGTGGTGAGCGCGGGGATGTCCATCGGGGTGGGGTTCTGCGCCTTCTGGTCCGAGCGGCTGGAAAAACGGGGCCTGACCAAGACCATCGAAGACCAGCGCCGGGCCGCTGAAGAAACCTTGCTCGAAAGTGAAACCCGTTACAACAATGCCATGCTGGTCCAGGAGATCGGGCAGGCCACCTCCACCATCATGGACATCGACCACCTGATCCGGACGGTGATGGGCATCACCGAGAAGCGGCTGGGGTTCGACCGCGGCATGATCATGCTGGCGGACCGCAACCACCGGCGACTGCACTATGTGGCCGGCTTCGGCCATACCTCCTTACAGGAGCAGCTGCTCCGGGAGGCCCGGTTCAACCTCGACAATCCCGCCTCCAGGGGGATTTTCGTCCTCGCCATGCGCGAGCGCCGCCCCATGATAGTGGACGACCTGAAGCACATCGAAAACACCCTGTCCGCGAAGAGCCTCGACATCGCGCGCAAGCTGGGCAGCGAGGCGCTGATCTGCGTGCCGATCATCTACGAAAACGATGCGCTGGGCATCTTGGCGGTCGACAACAGCACCTCCAAGCGCCCCTTGCAGCAAAGCGACATGAGCATGCTGATCGGAGTGGCCTCCCAGCTAGCGGCCAGCATCGTGAACGCCTTGTCGTTCGAAAAGCTGCGGGAGAGCGAAAAAAAATACCGGGAGCTGGTCGAAACCGCCAGCAGCGCGATTCTGAGGGTCAACCGTGAGGGCCGCATCACCTTTGTCAATCACTTCGGCCAGCGCCTGCTCGGCCTGAGCGAGACGGAGCTCGTCGGCAAGGAGGCGGCCCCGTTCCTTGTGCCGGCCGGCAGCACCGGTACCGCGCGCTTCGAGGAATTCGTCGCCGAGATCTGCCGCGAGCCACAACCGCCGGCGGTGCGTGAGGTCTCCTATGCGCGGTGCACGGGCCAGGCGGCCTGGCTGGCCTGGACGTACCGCCCCATCACCGACGAGGCCGGCCGGTTTTCAGAGATGCTCTGCATCGGCAACGATATCACCGAGCTGAAGCGCGCCGATCAGGCGCACCGCGAGCTGCTCATCCGGCTTCAGCGGGCCCAGAAAATGGAGGCGATCGGCACCCTGGCCGGAGGCGTCGCTCACGATCTGAACAACATCCTCTCCGGGATCGTCAGCTACCCGGAGCTGCTCCTGATGGACCTGGAGGAAGACAGCCCGCTGCGCAAGCCGATCATCACCATCAAAAAATCAGGCGAGCGGGCCGCCGCCATCGTTCAGGACCTGCTCACCCTCGCCCGCCGGGGGGTGGAAACCCCGGAGGTCATGAATCTGAACCAGGTCGTGACGGACTACCTCGCCAGCCCCGAATTCGCCAAGCTCAAGCTCAACCACCCCGCTGTGGCCGTGGACGCACAGCTCGAGGGGGTGCTTCTGAACATGGTCGGCTCGCCGGCCCACCTGTCGAAAACGCTCATGAACCTCGTGGTCAACGCGGCCGAAGCCATGCCGAACGGGGGCCGGGTGCTCCTTCGCACCGAGAACGACTACCGCGAGCGGCTGGTCTCCGGAGCGAACGAGCTCCTGCAGGGGGATCTGGTGGTCCTGACGGTTGCGGACACCGGCATCGGCATTCCGCCCGAAGACCTCGAGCGGATCTTCGAGCCCTTCTACACCAAGAAAACCATGGGGCGCAGCGGCACCGGATTGGGCATGGCGGTGGTCTGGGGCTCCGTGAAGGATCACCGCGGCCACATCGACGTCAAGAGCCAGGTCGGGGAAGGCACCACCGTCACCTTGTTCTTCCCTGCCACGCGCTTGGACATCCGGGAGCCGGACCATGTGCACCCGGACCATTTCAAGGGCCGCGGGGAACGGGTGCTGGTCGTTGACGACATCAAGGAGCAGCGGGAGATCGCCGGGGAAATCCTCTCGAAACTGGGCTATGCGGTGGCAACCGCCGCCAGCGGGGAGGAGGCCATCGAGCATCTGAGACAGCAGCCGGCGGAACTGGTGGTGCTCGACATGATCATGGAGCCGGGGATCGACGGCTTGGAAACATTTCGCCGCATCCGGGCCCTGAGGCCGGGCCAGAAAACCATCATCGCCAGCGGCTTCTCCGAATCGGCCCGCGTGCGCGAGGCCCAGCGCCTGGGCGCCGGGGCCTACGTCCGCAAACCCTACCTGCTGGAGACCTTCGGGCGGGCGGTGAGAACGGAGCTCGACCGGAATGCATAGCTCGCGGCGATCGGGGCGTTTGTAGGATGCTGGTCCGCGAGAGGAGGTGAAATGGGACGCTACCCTTGTATGAGCATGCCGTGGAGGGTCCCGGGCGACAGGAAGCTGAATTCATAGCGGGCGAAGCTCACCCGCGCGCCGTCGATGAGCTTGACCGGCTTGCCTTCCAGCCGCTCCCCGTTCAAGGTGGTCCCGTTGGTGGACCCGCAGTCCTTTAGCAGGTACTCCTCGCCGCGGACCTCGATCAGTGCGTGCCGTTTGGAAATGGCATAGTCCGGAATGACGAAATCGTTGGTGTCGATACGGCCGATGGAAAAAACGGTGCCGGTCGAAGCGGCAAACTCGCCTTTCACCAAGGGGTAGACCGCGTGCCGCAGGCTCTCCGACGCCGAGACCCCCTCCTGGCCATCCTCGATCGGTTCGAAGAGAACGGTGCGGTTCAACTCTCGGGGGGCGGCCGCAGCGGAGGCGGCCAGGCTGCCGAGGTGAACCCCCGAGCCGGCCAGGACCGGCCGCTGGATGAAACGGATGAAATCCTCCTGGCTGACAGTGGCTGCCATGCGTTGGAGCAGCGGCAGGCCGATGCGCCCCGAGGAGTTGATCAGCTTGGCCACACCGCCCCTGGGCGTCGCCGTGCCGGGCGCGCTCGCCGGGGGGTGACCGGCGCCCGGTGCGCTGCGTCCGGTCAGTTTCGCGAAGGCCTTGGTCAGCATGAGCGGGTCTTCCCTTCGTCCCCTCACAGGGGGTCGGCGCTGAACAGAGGCGGTCGCGACCGCAGCGCCGGGGCCGTTTGACTCATGGGGTCCGGCCCTATATGGTTTTTGACCTATGAACACTTATCGGCCGTCCGACCGAAAACTTGAGCCTCCGGCCGCCGCCGAGGGAAAATGAGGGCATGATCAGGCTTCTGCTCAACGTCATCCTGATCCTCACCGTTTTTCTTGCCTGTTTCCTCGAGGAGGCCCTCTGGTCGTTCCGGCCTCCCCGGGCGGGGCAACGGGCCCTGTTCACCCTGAGGCTGCTCACCCCGCCGCCGCTCGTTCCGCCGTCCGATGCCGCGAACGGCCCGGGGCCGGCCGCCGGCCCCGCGGTCTTTCCCGGCCGGTGGCGGCCCTCGGGCCCATGGGTGATCGCGGCCGGCGAGAGGATCATCCCGTTTTTGAAGGTCCTGGACGAAGAGGATGTCCGCCGCATCGCGACCGCCTACCGCAGCGAGGGGGCGGCGGCCCACCCTTCGCCGTTTTTGCTCTTTACCATGATCTTCGTCGCCGCCTTCCTTGCCGTGTTCCGCGCCGCCCTGCCCCAGACCCGCTCCCGGCGCACCGGCTCCCAAAATCTGCTGCTGACGCTGCTGATCCTGCACTTGCTCCTGATGAAGGCGCTGTTGCTGGTGACCCCCCTGCCCGCCTACATGCTCCCCTTCGGCCTGCTGCCGCTTCTGATGGCGGGGCTGAACCAGAGCCGCGCCCTCGCGGTGGGTGCCGCCGTCGCGGCAGCGATATTGTCGGCCCTTTTCGTCGACCCCAGTTTCACCAGTCTGATCGCTCTCCTGGTGGCCGGGTTGACGGCGGCGCTGGCGGCCAACGCCTTGAAACGGGCCGTCGATGCCATCCTGCCCGGAATTTTGATCGGCCTGGCCGGCGCCGCCGTCTTTGCGGTCGCGAACTTCCCGGCCTGGCAGGCCGTGACCGGCAGCCCGTTTGAGCTTTCCGGCGTCGGCGCCTTCGCCACCCGGGAGGTGGTCACGCAAACGACCCTGGCGTTTGTCGGGGCCTTCCTGGCGGCGCTTCTGGCCGCCCTGTTCCTGCCGCTGCTCCGGGCGACCCGCTACCTCTCCACCACCTTGAAGCTGCGGCGCTTTGCCGACCTGGACCATCCCACGCTGAAAAAATTGTTCAGCGAGGCCCCGGGAACCTATCAACACTCGCTCGGGGTGGCCTACCTGGCCCAGTCCGCCGGCGAGGCCACCGGGGCGGACTCGCTCCTGCTGCGCATCGGCGGCTACTACCACGACTTCGGCAAAATCGTGACCCCGAGCGATTATATCGAAAACCAGTTCAACGAGCCCAATCCCCACGACCGCCTGACTCCGCTGGAAAGTGCCGGCCGCATCATCCGGCACGTCGGCAACGGGTCCCGGATCGCCGCCGAATTCAGGCTTCCGAAAATGGTGATCGACTTGATCCCGCAGCATCACGGGACCCAACGGGTCGAATATTTCTACGACAAGGCCCTGAAGGCCGCATCCGGCCCGCCAGCCGGCGACGGCGACTTCCGCTACCCCGGCCCCAAACCCCAGAGCCTGGAAGCCGCCATCCTGATGATCGCCGACGCGGTGGAGGCCGCCTCCCGCACCCTCACCGAACCGACCCGGGCCACCTTCGACCATCTGGTCCGTACGATCATCGTCAAGCGCATCGCCGACGGACAGTTCAGCGAGTGCGACCTGGACACCCGCGAAATAGAAAAAATCGCGAACGCCCTGGTCGACTCCCTGGAGGCCATGTTCCACTCCCGTGTCCGCTATCCGTGGCAAAAAGGTCAAGCGGCCTAGCGGCCGGGCCGCCGCCGCATCGGGACTTGCCGTGCGGCCGGAGCCCTGCTAAAAGATTATTTTTTGGAGACCGGCCGGCGGCGCTGACGGACAGACGCAACCGCCCGCGTCGCAGAAAGGAACCGTTATGGCCCTGACATTGATGGAAGGCAACGAAGCCATCGCCCGCGGGGCGGTGGCCGCGGGCTGCCGCTTTTTCGCCGGCTACCCGATCACCCCGGCCACCACCATCCTCAACCATATGCTGGCCATGCTCCCGCCGCTCGGAGGGGTCTGCATCCAGGGTGAAGACGAGATTGCCTCCATCGGACTTTGCCTGGGGGCCTCCATGGCGGGCCTGAAGGTGATGACCGCGACCTCCGGACCCGGCATCAGCCTTTACAGCGAGCAGATCTCCTTTGCCGTCGGGAGCGAAATTCCCATCGTGATCGTCGACATCCAGCGGCTCGGCCCCTCCACCGGCTCCGCCACCCGCGGGGCCGACGGGGATGTCCAGTTCCTGCGCTGGGGCAACAGCGGCGGGATGCCGGTGATCGTGCTCGCTCCGGTCGATGTGCGCGACTGCTTCACGCTGACCGTTCAGGCCTTCAATCTGGCCGAACGCTACCGCTGCCCGGTCTTCATCGCTTCCAACAAGGAGATCGCCATGACCCGGGAGACGGTGCCGATCGAGGGGTTGAGTCCCGGGGAGGTGCTCGCGCGCCGGCCGCCCCCGGCCGCGGAACCCTTTCTGCCCTTTCAGGCGGCACCCGGTGAAGCGGTGCCGGGGTTTCTGCCCATCGGCGGCAAGACGCTCGTGCGCCAGACCTCCTCCACCCACGGACCGGACGGCTACATCACCACGGATCCCGCCGTCATCCGCCGCACGCTCGCGCGCATGCAGGCGAAGATCGAGAGCGCTGTCGACCGCTTCGCCACCGTCGACCACCGCCCGGCCGAGGGCGCCGACACCCTGCTGCTCTCCTACGGGGTCACCGCCCGGGCCGCGGCCGAAGCGGCCCGCCGGCTGACGGCGGCCGGGCGTCCCGTTTCGGCGTTGGTGCTCAAGACCCTCTGGCCGGTGCCGGAGGCGGCCATCCGCAAGGCCGCCGAGCGCATGCGGCGCGTCCTGGTGGTGGAGATGAACCTGGGACAGTACGTCCACGAAATCGCGCGGGTCCTGCCCGGTGTGCACGTCGATTTTTACGGGCAGATGGACGGGCGGCTGATCACCCCGGACGCCATCACGGAGGCACTCATCCATGGATAGCCTGCTGAACGCAACCAGGCCGCCCGTCTTCTGCCCGGGCTGCTCCCATGAGCGCATCACCCACACCCTGGACCAGGCCTTTCGCACGCTGGGCTTGAGCGGGGCCGAGATCTGCATGGTGAGCGACATCGGCTGCTCGGGGCTCTTCGACACCTTTTTCCACACCCATGCCCTGCACGGGCTGCACGGCCGGGCGCTGACCTACGCGGCCGGGGTCAAGCTCGCCCGCCCTGAGCTGAACGTGGTCGTCACCATGGGCGACGGCGGACAGGGCATCGGCGGGGCCCACCTGCTCGCGGCCTGCCGGCGCAACCTCGACCTCACCCTGCTGGTCCTGAACAATTTCAACTTCGGCATGACGGGCGGCCAATACTCCGCCACCACGCCCCCGGAGGCTCAGGTCGGCTCGGGCTTTTTGAACCGCCTGGAGCGGCCGCTCGACGTCGCGGAGGTGGCGCGCGCGGCCGGCGCCCCGTACGTGGTGCGCTGTTCGGCCTACCGCGGCGATCTCGCCGAGCTCATTGCCAAGGCCATGGCGTACAAGGGGTTTTCGGTCGTGGACATCTGGGGGATCTGTCCGGGGCGGTTTTCGAAGCGCAACCGGCTCACCCCGAAGCTGATCGAGGAAATGCTGGCGCGCCATCCGGCCATGGAGGGGGAGGTCGTCGAAAACCGGCGCTCGGAATACGGCGAGTCCTACCGCGAGACCGCCGCCGGGCTGCGACCGGTCCCGCCACCGGAGGCGATCGAACCCCGCTTTGCTCCGGTCGGCCGCGGGCGCGAAGAGGTGCTTCTCCTCGGCAGCGCCGGCCAGCGCATCCTCACGGCCGGGGAGCTCCTGTGCCTGGCCGGGGTGCATGCCGGGCTTCACACCACGCAGAAAAACGACTACGACATCACCGTGCTGCGGGGCCCGTCGATCAGCGAGCTGATCCTCTCGCCGGAGCCGATCGGCTACAGCGGGATTGTCCGCCCGTCGCTCGTGGCAGCGCTCGGGCCCGAGGGGGTCGCGCGACGCCGCAAAACATGGGACGACCTCACGGCTGAAAGTGTCGTGATCCAGGCCGCCGGGGTCGAGATCCCCGCCGGGGCCGCCCGGACCCGTCGGGTGGATTTCAAGGCCCAGGGCATCAAACCGCCGGACTGGGCCCTGGCCGCGCTGGGGGTAATGGCCAAACTCAATTTGGTGATGCGGCCGGAGATGCTCGCGGCCGCCCTCGCCGCACGGCTGAAAGGGGAGAGCCTGGCGGGGGCGCTGGAGCTGGTGCGCCGGGTGGAGACCGGCGCATGGGTGGACGCCTGAGCCCGAGGGTCGCGCGCAGACCGGGACGACGGAAGGAAATCGGGTTGGACTGCGCCCAAAGGGGCGCGGCCGCGGGCGCCTACTCCAGCACCATCAGCACCTGCTGGGTGGCGACCGTATCGTCTTTCTTGACGTGGATCTGCTTGATCCGGCCCGCCTCGGGCGAGGGGATGGCGTTTTCCATTTTCATGGCCTCGAGGATGAGCACATCCTGATACTCCAACACCTCCTCCCCCTCCTTCACCAGAATATCGATCACTTTGCCGGGCATGGGGGCCGTTATCTCTTTGGCCATGACGTTGAACCTCCTTCGGGCTGCCGCCGGATCGCGGACCGGCGGCGCGGGGTTTCTGTTTTGCAGTGGAGTGGATTTGATACTGGAAGGCCATCCGAATGTCAAGCTGGCCGGAAATCGGGATTCCGTCCTTGACGCACCGAGGCTCTTTCCGATAATAGACGACACAGCACTGGCGGACCGGCATTCGAAAACGCCGACGCATCCACCCCGCACCGGCAGACTACTCAAGGAGAGAGAGGATCAGCAATGAAACCGTACTTCGAGAAGATGAAACCGTTCGGCAGCGCGCTTCCCGCCGGCAAAATCAAGAGCGGCGAACCCAATGTGAAACGGATCAAGGAGGTCGAGGCCGAAGTGGACCTGGCCCTCGCCAAAGTCAAGAACGCCGGGCTGCCCGAAAAGGTGATCAACCAGCGCGGCCAGCTCACCGTCTGGCAGCGACTGGAGGTTCTCCTCGACGCAGGCAGCTGGAGCCCGCTCAACACCCTCTACAACCCTTACGGCAACGTCGAAGGCACGAACAACGTCATAAGCGGCCTGGGCCGGGTTTCCGGCAAGTGGGCGGTCGTCATCGGCTTCGACAACAAGGTGCTCGCCGGCGCCTGGCTCCCGGGCCAGCAGGAAAATATCCTGCGGGCGACCGATTTGGCCAAGCGGCTGCATATCCCCCTGGTCTGGCTGGTCAACTGCAGCGGGGTCAAGCTCCCCGAGCAGGAGAAGTTCTACGCCGACCGCCGCGGCGGGGGCACCACCTTTTTTCGCCACGCGGAGCTGGAGCAGGCCGGGGTGCCGATCCTCGCCGGCATCTGGGGCACCAACCCGGCCGGCGGCGGCTACCAGGCGATCAGCCCCACCATCCTCTTCGCCCACAAGGACGCCAACATGGCGGTCGGCGGGGGGGGCATCTTAAGCGGCATGTCCCCCAAGGGGTTCTTCGACCTGGAGGGCGCCGAACAGCTGATCGCGGCCGCCAAGCAATACAAGGCCGACCCCCCGGGCTCGGTCAAGATCCACCACGACGCCACCGGCTTCTTCCGCTACGTCTACGACACCGAACAGGGAGTGCTCGACGGGATTAAGGACTACATGAAGGACATACCGGCCTATCACCCGAAATTCTTCCGGGTGGCGGCGCCGGCCGAGCCCCGCTACCCGGCCGAGGATCTCTACTATCTGGTGCCCTTCAACCAGAAGCAGATGTACAACTTCGACGAGGTCCTTGCGCGCCTGGTGGACGGCAGCGAGCACAGGGAGTACCGGCCGGGATACGGTCCCGAGGTCTACACGGGGCTGGTCAAGATCGACGGGTATCTCGCGGGCGTCATCGCCAACCGCCAGGGCTTTCTGGGCGAGGATTACCCCGAGTATGCCCCCTACCCCGGGATCGGCGGCAAGCTCTACCGCCAGGGGCTGATCAAAATGAACGAGTTCGTGGTGCACTGCGGCCGTGACCGCGTGCCCGTCATCTGGTTCCAGGACACGAGCGGCATCGACGTCGGGGACCTGGCCGAAAAGGCAGAGCTGCTCGGCCTGGGCCAATCGCTGATCTACTCGATCCAGCAGACCGATGTCCCCATGATGCTGGTCGTGCTGCGCAAGGGCACAGCCGCCGCTCACTATATCATGGGCGGTCCGACCGCCAACCGCCACAATGCCTTCACGCTGGGCACCGCCACGACCGAGATCTACGTCATGCACGGGGAGACCGCGGCGGCGGCGAGCTACTCGCGTCGGCTGGTCAAGGAGAAGGAGAGCGGCAAGCCGCTCGAGCCGATCATCGAAGAGATGAACCGGCTGGTGAAGTCCTACTACGACAACTCCCGGCCGGTATACTGCGCCCAGCACGGCCTGGTGGACGAGGTGGCCCGCATGACGGCTGTCCGCGACTACCTCAAGGCCTTCGCCGGCGCCGCCTACCAGAACC
>JBFYWT010000035.1:0-12606 GCA_041310895.1 Desulfobacteraceae bacterium
CGCATTTCACGGAAAAAGAGGTGCAACAATTTGGAAAAGAAAGACGAATTTTATTTTGAAGACCTCCCTGAGGAGGCACAGGAAATCATGATTGAGCTAATAGCATCGATAGTAAAGGCGATGAGGGATGCAGAAGTGGAGGAGAGCGAGCCATGAAGCAGGTTGCCATTTATGTTCGTTCGAGCAAAGACCTCCACGATGTTTCCTGCGAAGCGCAGGAAAGGCAAATACGTGAGGTAATCAAAAAGAACGGTGAGTCGGTGTACCGCGTGTTCGAGGACAAGGCCCTTTCCTCCACTCGGGATGTAAGGCCGGCATTCGACGAAATGGTCGCTTTGGCTAAAGCGAAACCGGCGCCATTCGAAAAGATCTATTGTCTGGACACTTCCCGGTTTGGCAGGGACCAGTACCAGACGCAGACCTATTTGTGGATGCTGAGGAACAAAAACGGAATCGAGGTCAAGTTCGTGAACATGCCGGCTACAGGCACTCACATGGATGCCCTCTTCGAGAGCATCATGACATCCTTCGATGAGTTCCATTCGAAGCAGAGCAAGGTCAAGGGCGTCGCTGGCATGAAGCAGAACATCTTGAACGGATATCGGGCGGGGGGCCCTCCACCCTACGGGTACAAACTGCAGGAAGTGGAGGTGGCAAGGCACAGGTTCGGCGAGGCGGTGACCAAGACCAAGTTGGTTCCGGACCCTGAAACTGCGCAGATTGTCCAAGAGTATTTCGCAAGACGCGCCAGGTACGAACCCAGGAAGTCCATACTCGAGGATTTTCATCGACGGGGAATTCCATCCCCAAGCGGGGATGAAAGATGGTCCATCTCAACCGCCAAGTCGTGGGAGGACAATGTCGACGTTTATTTGGGCCATCTGGTATTCAACAGACTGAATGAGCGCATGAAGGCGAAAGGACGATGCGAGGGCTTTGTCGGAGGGAAAAAATGGAAGGCGGAGGAGGAGTGGGTCATAAAGGAAAACGCCCACGAACAACTGATAACCGAAGAAACGGCCGGCATCATACGGGCCATCAAAGAGAGAGGCCTGCGGGAGGAGCCGGGACAGACCACCCGCACATACGCTCTGTCCGGCATAATGAAATGTGCCGAATGCGGAACGAACTATACGGGCGACCGGGGGCTCTATCGTTGCAACTCGCTATCCAAGACTGGTGGCCGCTGTGGGAACAACGATATATCGCAACGCAAAGCAGAGCAGGTCGTGTTATCGTTCATCGGCCAGTGCGTTTTGAAATTCAACGATGTCAAGAAGGCACTCGATCGGGTCAAGAGAAAGTTTGTTACCGGGGAACCGGAAACCAAGGCTCTTGAGAAGCGACTCAACAAGGTCGAACGGGAAATCAGGCGGCTGGTCGAGTTGTACCGTAGGGAAATCATCGATGCGGAAACCATCGAAGCGGAAATGAGACCATTGCGGGAGCAGAAGCGGGTGACGACAGCGGAACTTGAAAAAATAAAATCGGCGAACCACGGCCTCGAGGTTAGCGATGATGACATCAAGAGGGCCATCGGCCTCTACGCGGAAATGGTGGAAGACGTGGATCCCCAAATAAAAAAGAGAGCCGTTCGGGCTCTCCTGAAAGAGGTGCGCATCTACCCGAAAGATGGGAAATCCAAGGGTAGATTGATAGAGATTATAGGGGCTTGTCTGCCCCTGATACGGGTAAATGTGGTGGTCCCAACGGGACTCGAACCCGTGTTACCGACGTGAGAGGCCGGTGTCCTAGGCCACTAGACGATGGGACCCATTGAGCCGGTGCAAATACGGAGGGCAGAAATATAGGAACCGGTCATGGTTGTCAAATGAAATCTAAAAGCGGCCGGAACCTGGCGGGGTTGCCCCAGGGCTTCCAGGAGCTGTCGGGGCGTTTGAATTTTGATCCCGGCATACTCTTCCAGCGGCTACGGCCGCCGGCCTTTGCGGAAGCCGGTGAAGAGGTAGACGATGAAGCCCACGAAGGGGATCGAGGCCACCACCCACCAGAGGGCCTTGTCCCGCAGGGTGCCGAACTCGCGCTGGGCCACGTCGACCACGGCCCAGATCGTGCCGATGAAAAACGGCACGCAGGCGGCAAGAAAGATGAGAATGGATTTGATCTCCTCCATGCTCAGCCTTTCAGGAGGTCCCTGATCTTCATGATCGCGGCCACGTAGTAGGAGCTGGGGTTGTAGCCGTGGACGGCCTTCTCCTGCCGCTCGCGTCCGGTCCCCGGCTGCCAGCCGTGGCGCTGGAGGTAGTGGGCGATGCTGGCGATGGCGTCGGGATGGGTGCCGAGGTCGACGCGGCCGTCGCTGTCGCCGTCCTTGGCATAGGCCATGATGCTGGTCGGCATGAACTGCGCATAGCCGACCGCCCCGGCATAGGAGCTCGTGATCCCGGCCGGGTCCATCTTCTCGCGCTCGGCGTATTTCAACAGGGCCTTCAGCTCGCGGTAGCCCCAGTCGGCCCGTTTGCGCACCCGCTCTTCATAGTGGGCGCGCGAGACGCGCCGCTCGGGAGGGATGATCTGCCAGAAGGTCTCCTGCATCTCCGGCTCGGTCAAGGCGGCCAGGGTCGAGAGGATGTTCAGGGCCGAGCGGTTGCCGGTGAAGGTGCCCAGGCGGCTTTCGACGAGTAAAATCGCCGTGATGACCCGGGTGTCCACGCCGTAGGTGCGCTCAGCCTCCTCCAGCGGCAGGCGGTGCGCCTGCATGTAGGCGCGGGCTTTCTGGATCGACTCGGGGGTGCTGAACTGGTCGTAGTTCAGGCGGGCCTCGCTGTGGATGAAAAAGCGGGACACCCCGTCGGCCTCCAAAAAGACCTCGGGGCGGTCGTAGATCTCGGCGACGGCCTCGGGACTGAAGCCGTCTGTTATCAGGCGGCTGCGCAGCGCGGCAAAGTAATCGGTCTGCGCCTGGACGGCGGCCGGGCCGGGGGTTGCCAAAAAGAGAGAGACAGCGAGGCAGAAAAGCAACAGGGTTCGAGGCCATGCGCAAAAGGGCATTACCGGGGTCATCCTCCTTCAGGTCGTATTATCTCTGTTACGGGTCTTCTCAAAATTTTCCATACGGCCATGCCACCCCACCCCAACCCTCTCCCGCTGGCATGGGGGGAGCGGGACGGAAGGCAAACGGCTTGATCCGGGTCGGTTCCCATGATATCCGGTCGCCATCATACCACGGCCGTCACCGATTGGGAATCGTGAAAAAAGGCGCCAAGACCATCTATACCTGCCAGTCCTGCGGCTACCAGTCGCCCAAGTGGCTGGGCAAATGCCCCGACTGCGGAGGCTGGAGCAGTTTCGTCGAGGAGCGCCAGGTCACCGGCCCGCTCGCGGTCAAGCGCAACGCGGCGGTGGCGCCGCCGGCCCCGGTGCCGATCGATTCGATCGACATCGAGCACGAGCAGCGGATGCTGACCGCGATCCGGGAGTTCGACCGCGTGCTCGGGGGCGGGCTCGTTCCCGGCACCCTTATACTGATCGGGGGCGATCCCGGGATCGGCAAGTCCACCCTGATGCTCCAGGCCCTGCACGGGCTGGCCGGGCAGGGGCGCAAGGTGCTCTACGTCTCCGGCGAGGAGTCGATCCGCCAGTTGAGGTTGCGCAGCCGGCGGCTGCAGACGGTCTCCCCGCACCTGCTCGTGGTTTCGGAGGTGGAGGTGGAGGCGGTCCTGGCCATGATCGACTCCGTGCGGCCCGAAGTCGTGGTGGTAGACTCCATCCAGACCATGTTCAGCGCCGAACTCGGCTCGGCGCCGGGCAGCGTCAGCCAGGTGCGGGAGGCCACGGTCCGGCTCATGCTGATGGCCAAGCGCAGCGGAATCCCCATTTTCCTGGTGGGCCACGTCACCAAGGAGGGGGCCATCGCCGGCCCCAAGCTCCTCGAGCACATGGTGGACACGGTGCTCTACTTCGAAGGCGAGCGCAGCCAGATCTTCCGGGTCCTCCGGGCGGTCAAAAACCGTTTCGGCTCCACCAACGAGATCGGGGTCTTCGAAATGAAGGAGCAGGGGCTGGCGGAGGTGGCCAACCCCTCGGCGGTCTTCCTCGCGGAGCGGCCGGCGGCCGCGCCCGGCTCGGTGGTGACGGCCAGCATGGAGGGGACGCGCCCGATCCTGGTCGAGATCCAGTCGCTTGCCAGCGGCACGAGCTTCGGCACCCCCCGGCGCACCATCCTGGGGCTCGATCCCAACCGGGTGGCGCTTCTGGCGGCGGTGATGGAAAAGAAGATCGGCATGCACCTCATGGGCTACGATATCTTCATGAACGTGGCCGGCGGCGTCAAGGTGGTGGAGCCGGCGGTGGATCTTGCCATCGTGGCGGCCATCGCCTCGAGCTTTCTCGACAAGCCGGTGGCCGCGCGCACCGTGATCATGGGGGAGGTCGGGCTGGCGGGCGAAGTCCGGGCCATCGGCCATGTGGAGGCCCGGATCGCGGAGTCGGCCAAGATGGGTTTCACCCGCTGCATCGTGCCCCGGGGCAACCTCAAGCGGCTTGCCGCCACCGCCGGGGGGGAGGTCATCGGGGTCAGCACGGTCTCCGAGGCGGTCGAAGCCCTTTTCTGACGACTCGGATTCAGATGAATTCCATCGCCCGGTTGAAGGGTTGCGCGTTGACTTCAACTTGGCGGGCATAGTATAAAATCCCATTTACGAAAACGAGATCAGCCTTGGCCGCTACCGGTCGCAAACGAACTCCCTCGCGCGGCATGCCCAACACCCGCCGCTGGGACGATGATCCCTTCACCCGGCGGGCCCGGCGCGAGAACTACCCGGCGCGGTCGGTCTATAAGCTGCAGGAGATCCAGAAGCGCGCGGCCGTTCTGCGCAAAGGGGACCGGGTGCTGGACCTGGGGTGCGCACCGGGCTCCTGGCTCCTGTTTGCGGCGGAGGTGACCGGGCCGGCCGGCCGGGTCGTCGGGGTTGACCTGACGCCGGTCACCGTCGCGCTGCCGGCGCATGTCACGGTGATCACCGGGGACGTGCTGGTGCTTGCGGAAAACCCGGCGGGGTTGCCGGGAGGGCCGTTCGATGCCGTGCTGAGCGACATGGCCCCCGCGACCACCGGCAGCCGCGGGGTGGATGCCGCCCGGTCCTATCACCTGTGCGAGGCCGCGCTCGACCTCGCGCGGCAGGTCTTGAAGCCCGGCGGTGCGTTCGTGTGCAAGATTTTTCAGGGCGAGGATTTCAGGGGCTTTGTCGACGCCGTGAAGGCCGAGTTTGCCGAGCACCGGATTTTCAAACCCCAGAGCAGCCGCAAGGCCAGCAGCGAGATCTATCTTATCGGGAAGGGAAAGAAATAGGAGGGCCGCATGTCAGGTCATAACAAGTGGGCGAGCATCAAGCACAAAAAGGGCGCGGCCGACGCCCGGCGCGGCAAGATCTTCACAAAGCTGATCAAGGAGATCACGGTGGCCGCCCGCATGGGCGGCGGGGACGCGATCGGGAACCCCCGGCTGCGGGCGGCGATCCTCGCCGCCAAGGCCGAGAACATGCCCAAGGACAACATCGAGCGCGGTATCAAGAAGGGCACGGGCGAACTCGAGGGGGTGAGCTACGAGGAGAGCATCTACGAGGGCTACGGGCCCGGCGGGGCGGCCGTACTGGTCGAGTCGCTCTCCGACAACAAGAACCGCTCCGTCGCCGAAATCCGCCACATCTTCACCAAGAACGGCGGCAATCTCGGCGCCAACGGCTGTGTCGCCTGGATGTTCAAGAAGAAGGGGTATCTCTCCATCGACCGCGCGGCCGTAGACGAGGAAAAGCTCATGGAAAAGGCCCTCGATGCGGGGGCCGAGGATGTCCGCGACGAGGACGGGAGCTGGGAGGTCATCACCGCCCCCGAGGATTACGAGGCCGTGAAGGCCGCCATCGATCAGCTGGGCGTGCCCTATATTTCGACCGAGGTCACGATGCTGCCCGGCACCACCACCGCGCTCGTCGGCAAAGAGGCCGAGCAGATGATGCGGCTGATGGAGATGCTGGAGGACTGCGATGACGTCCAGAAGGTCTACACCAACGCCGACATTCCCGATGACCTGGTGGCGAAAGCCTGACCGGTCATGAGTAAGAGCTCTCCCCCGGCCTCTGCCGCAAGGTGATAGGGGACCCGTCGCAGTGGGATCTTCCACCGCCGTTATCAAAGCAGCTTCACCACCACGAGGGTGACATCATCCTCCTGCGGCGCAGAGCCCCGGTAGGCCTGCACCGCCTCGATCACGGCCGACTGGATCTCCGCCGCCGATCGGGCGGCGTGCGTGCGGATGACCGCGCGCACGCGCTCGCTGCCGAAGAGCTCATCCGTGCCGTTGCGGGTTTCAGTGATCCCGTCGGTGCCGATGACGATCACCGTCCCCGGCTCCCACCCCTGCCGGCTGTAGTCCCGATAGGGGGTCTTGTCCTCCACTCCCAGCACCATGCCGTCGCCGTCCAGCTCGCTGAAGGTCCCTGCCGCCGGGCTGAATACCAGCGCCGGCTCGTGGCCGGCCCGCACCCAGCGCAACGACCGGGCGGCCGGGTCGATCTCCAGGAAGAACATGCTCATGAACCGCCCGGTGGGGTCGCTGTCCTGCGCCAGGTAGCGGTTGACCTCGCCGATCACATCCGCCGGGCTCGTGAACCCCTGGACCCGGGAGATGAGAAAGGCGCGGGCCGACGCCATGAAGAGGGCCGCATCCACGCCGTGCCCGGAGACATCGGCGACCACGACCCCGATCCGGCCATGGGGCAGCAGCACGTAATCGTAGTAGTCGCCGCCGGTTTCGTTGCAGTAGATGCTGGTTCCGGAGAGCTCCAGGCCGGGCACCGCCGGCGGGCCGGCCGGCAGGAGGTTGCGCTGGACCTCCTCGGCCAGCTTGAGCGAGGTCATCAGCTCGAAGCGATGGCGCAGGCCGGCGATCATGTGGTTGGTATGCCCGGCGATCAGCCCGAACTCGTCCCGGGTTGCGACCGGTACCGTGCGGCTCAAATCACCGCGGCTGACCCGCTCCAGGACCTCGGTCTCGTTGTCGAAGAGGAGTTTGAGGTTGCGGGAGTAGGAGACGATCAGGTTGACGACGAGCGCAAGGAGGACCGCCATGATAAAAACGATCTCGTAGGTCACCGAAAGGATCGCTGCGCGGGTGGCGGCCGGATCGGTTCCGACCCGCGTCAGCCAGGACATGTCGCGCGCGATGACGGAGACGTTGACGATGGAGAGGCAGAGGGCGGTCGCCACCGCCACGAGCGAGAAGCGCCGGGTCATCGAGTAGAGCCGCTTGGGCGGGGGCAGGCCGGCGCTCGTCTTCAGCGCCTTGCGGATGATGCGCCGCTCCCGTTCCAGGGCCATGTCGAGCGCAATGAAAAACCCGTAGATCAGGACGCCGAAGATCAGCCCGAGCGTGCTCAGCGGCGGGAAGCGGTAGATGAGGATATTGAGGACCGCCGCCAGGAGGCCGGCCGTGAGGCTGATGCCCAGGTCGAATACGAACTGCCGGCTCGGCTGCCGGGCTCTGCCGGCCGCGGCCACCGCCCGCTCCTCGAAGGCGGACCGCAGGATGAAGGCGACCGTATAGGCGATAAGGATGTTGGCGCCCAACCGCACGGGGGGCAGCGATTCCATGAAGGGTCAGACCTGCCCCCCGTAAATGGTCAGGATTACAACCGCCAGGGCATAGTGAATGATGGCGCGCATGTCGGGGCACCTCTCTATATGGGACCGCATGTGGATAAACGATGGTGTCGAGTGATCGGATAGTAAAACAGGCCGGGGGTGAGTCAAACCCGGGCCGGCGCGTGCGGCCGATAGTCTTTGACAATCGCGCGGGCGAAACGCTATAAACGACCCCACCGGCCGGCGCCGATGCGGGCGGAAACCGCGGCCCCGGGGAGAGTGCCGAACCCATGGATTTTTTTTTGTGCGTGCTGGGGATGGTGTTGATTATCGAGGGGCTGCCCTATTTCGCCTTTCCGGCCAAGATGAAAGAGTTCATCCGCAAGGTCGCAGCCACTCCGGATGCGAGTCTGCACCGGATCGGCCTGGTGCTCATGGGCGTGGGGCTGCTCCTCGTGACCCTTGGACGAATCTGATCCCGGCCTCCGCCCGTGTATTCCCTCTCCGACTACGATTATACGCTTCCGGCCGAGCTGATTGCTCAGGCGCCTGCTGAACGGCGCGACCGCTCGCGGCTGCTGCGGCTTCAGTGCCGCGGCGGAGCGGTATCCCATCACCGCTTCGACGAAGTGCCCCGTCTGCTGGTTCCGGGCGATCTCCTGGTCGTCAACGACACGGCGGTGATTCCGGCGCGGCTGGCCGGCCGCAAGGCGAGCGGCGGGAAGGTGGAGGTGTTTCTCCTGGACTACAACGGCGGGGTGCGGCAGGAGGGCCGGTTTATCTGCGAGTGCCTGGTCAGGGCCGCCAAGCCGGTGCAGGCGGGCACCCGCATCCGTTTCGGGGGCGAGTGGCACGGCCGGGTGACGGAGAGGGGGGAGGGCTCTTGCCGGGTGGAGTTCAGCGGCCCGGCCGACATCGACACCCTCCTCGAAAACTGCGGCCACGTGCCCCTGCCACCCTACATCCGGCGGGCGGATCGACCCGCGGACCGCACCGCTTACCAGACGGTCTACGCGGCGGTGCGGGGAGCGGTGGCCGCGCCGACCGCCGGGCTCCATTTCACCCCCGCGCTGCTGGCGGAGATCCGCGGGCGCGGAGTGGCGGTGGTCTCGGTCACGCTGCATGTCGGCTACGGGACCTTCGCGCCGGTGCGGTCGGAAGACATCCGCGGCCACCGGATCCACGCCGAACGCTACCGCATCTCCGAGCCTGCGGCCGCGGCGGTGAACGCGGCCCGGGCCGATGGGCGCCGGGTGGTGGCCGTGGGGACCACTGCGGTCCGCAGCCTCGAGTACGCCGCCGGCCCGGACGGCCGGGTGCAGGCCGGCAGCGGCTGGTGTGACCTGTTCATCACTCCCGGCTACCGGTTTAAAACGGTTACGGCCATGATCACCAATTTCCACCTGCCCAAATCCACCCTGCTGATGCTCGTCGCCGCCTTTGCCGGCCGGGAGACCATTCTCGCCGCCTACCAGGAGGCGATCGCCGCAGGCTACCGGTTCTACAGCTACGGGGATGCAATGCTCCTCGAGTAACACATGAAAATGAGTAACGAGTAACAAATGAAAACCAGTAACGAGTAACGAGCAACGAGTAACGAGTGAAAAGATGAGGTCGGAGTGATGAGTCGGCGTCGGAGAAGAAACGGAGAACCGGCGACCGGCGACGGGTGACTGAGGTCCAGGTGACAGCCATGTTCCGCTTTGAGGTCATCGCGCGGTCGACGGGCAGCCGGGCCCGGGCCGGGGTCATGCAGACGGCCCACGGGAGGGTCGCAACGCCGGTCTTCATGCCGGTCGGGACCCTGGGGTCGGTCAAGTCGCTTACGCCCGAGGAGCTCGATGCCGTCGGGGCGCAGATCATTCTGGGCAACACCTACCATCTCTACCTGCGGCCGGGCTGCGAGGTGATCGATGCCTTCGGGGGGCTGCACCGGTTCATGCATTGGGAGGGACCCATCCTGACCGACAGCGGCGGGTTCCAGGTATTTTCACTGGCCCGCCTGGCCCGGGTCGAGCCCGAGGGGGTGACCTTTCAATCCCACGTCGACGGCTCGAGCCACCGGCTGACTCCGGAAGGCGCGATTGCCATCCAGCGCCGGCTGAACTCGGACATCATGATGTGCCTGGACCAGTGCGTGCCCTACCCGGCGGATATCGAGCAGCTGCGCCGGGCCGAGGCGACCTCCTTCGAGTGGGCCCGCCGCTGCCGGGACGCCTGGCGCTCCGGCGGGCCGTCCCATCAGGCCCTTTTCGGCATCGTTCAGGGCGGAATGGACCGCGGACTGCGGGCGGCCGCGGCTGAGAGGCTGGGGGCGCTCGACTTCAGCGGCTACGCCCTGGGCGGGCTGAGCGTCGGGGAGCCGCAGGCGCTCATGCTGGATACAGCGGAGCTCAGCCTGCCGCTTCTCCCGGATGAAAAGCCCAAGTACGTGATGGGCGTCGGCACCCCGGAGGATCTGGTCGAGCTGGTCGCGCGCGGGGCGGACATGTTCGATTGCGTGCTGCCCACCCGGAACGCCAGAAACGGCCAGCTCTTCACCTCCCGGGGCACCCTCACCATCTCCAACGCCTGCTACCGGCAGGACACGGCGCCCCCGGAGGAGGGCTGCGGCTGTTATACCTGCCGCCACTACTCGCGGGCCTACCTGCGCCACCTTTTTCTCTCCCGGGAGCTGCTCGCCTATCGTCTGAACACCCTGCACAACCTCCACTATTTCCTGAACCTGCTCCACGCGATGCGGCAGGCCATCCGGGCCGATGACTTCGAGGGGTTTAAAAAGCGGTTTCGCGAAGCGCGCGAAATCTGATATGTAGGAAATTCAGCGCTCGAGGCGTGAATTCATCGAGCTCAACCCGCAACTCGACAAGGAGCATCGCCATGAAAGAGAGGGTCCAGCAGGCCATCGACAAGATCCGGCCCGCTCTGCAGCGGGACGGGGGGGATGTGGAGCTCGTGGATGTGATGAACGGGGTCGTCACGGTGCGCTTGACCGGCGCCTGCCGCGGCTGCCCGATGTCGCAGATGACCTTGAAGAACGGGATCGAGAAATTTTTAAAAAAGGAGATCCCCGAGGTCGTCTCGGTCCAGGCGGCGCGCTAAGGGAAGAGGAGATCTGGAACTTGAGATTTGAGACTTCAAGGGGAGGGGTGCAATGAAAATTCTGAAGATCGATCATCTGGGGGTTGCGGTCAAAAGCATCGATGCCGGCAGGAATTTCTGGACGGACGTGTTGGGGCTGCGCTTTGAGGGCACCGAAACCGTGGCCGAGCAGAAGGTCACCACCGCTTTCTTCCCCGTGGGGGAGAGCGAGGTCGAGCTGCTCGAGTCCACCGCGCCCGACGGCCCGATCGCCAAGTACCTGGAGAAAAGAGGGGAGGGGATTCAGCACATCGCCTTCCGCGTCGAAAACATTGAGGAGGCCCTGGCCGAGCTCAAGGCCAAGGGGATTCAGTTGATCGACGAAAAACCGCGCAAGGGGGCGGGCGGCGCGAAGATCGCCTTCCTCCACCCCAAGGCCACGAGCGGCGTCCTGGTGGAGCTCTGCGAACGGACATGATGTGGATGCATGCTGCTGAGCAGATGCTCTGCGTGATACGAGATGCCGGTTCGAGACAATCCAAAGCGATCGGTATCCCGTATCCAGTATCCCGCACCCCGCATCGCGACGGTACATCCGGGTCGCCTGTCACAGCGGATATTGCCTTCAAGAAGAAGCGCAAGGAGGAGATATAAATCATGGCCCAGCATGCCGACTACCCCAAATGGCAAGAGCTTGCTTCCAAGGAACTGCGCGGGAAACCGGTCGAGGCCCTCACCTGGAAGACCCCCGAGGGGATCCTGGTCAAACCGCTTTACACGGCGGAGGACCTGGAGGCCTGCGAGCACCTGAACTCCCTGCCCGGCATGGCCCCGTATGTGCGCGGCCCGCGGGCCACGATGTATACCCATCGGCCCTGGACCATCCGGCAGTATGCCGGCTTTTCCACCGCGCGGGACTCCAACGCCTTTTACCGCCGCAACCTCGCCGCCGGACAGATGGGGCTTTCGGTGGCCTTCGACCTCGCCACCCACCGCGGTTATGACTCCGACCACCCCCGGGTCTCCGGGGATGTCGGCAAGGCCGGGGTCGCGGTGGACAGCGTCGAGGACATGAAGATCCTCTTCGACCAGATCCCTTTGGACAAGATGTCGGTCTCCATGACCATGAACGGGGCGGTGCTGCCGGTCCTGGCCGGCTACATCGTGGCGGCCGAGGAGCAGGGGGTGCCCCAGGCGAAGCTGACCGGCACGATCCAGAACGACATCCTCAAGGAATACCTGACCCGCAACACCTACATCTACCCGCCCGAGCCCTCCATGCGGATCGTCTCGGACATCATCGCCTACTGCTCCCGGCACATGCCCAAGTACAACACGATCAGCATCAGCGGCTACCACATGATGGAGGCCGGGGCGAGCTCGGTCCTGCAGTGCGCTTTCACTCTGGCCGACGGGCTGGAGTACGTACAGGCCGCGCTGAAAAGCGGTCTCGGGATCGACCAGTTCGCCCCGCGGCTCTCCTTTTTCTTCGGCATCGGCATGAACTTCTTCATGGACATCGCCATGCTGCGGGCGGCCCGCTTCCTGTGGCACCGACTCATGAGCCGCTTCAACCCCAAGGACCCCCAGTCCTCGATGCTGCGCACCCACTGTCAGACCTCCGGGTGGAGCTTGACGGCCCAGGACCCTTACAACAACATCATCCGCACGACCCTGGAGTGCCTCTCGGCGGTCCTGGGCGGAACCCAGTCCCTGCACACCAACTCCTTCGACGAGGCGGTCGGGCTGCCCACGGACTTTTCCGCCCGCATTGCCCGCAACACCCAGCTGATCGCCCAGGAGGAGTCCCAGGTCTGCCGCGTGGTGGACCCTCTGGCCGGCTCGTATTACGTCGAGGCCCTGACCGACGGGATCATCCGGGAGTCCATGAAAATCATCGGTGAGGTGGAGGAGCTCGGGGGCATG
>JBFYWT010000011.1:0-4633 GCA_041310895.1 Desulfobacteraceae bacterium
TTTTATTTCGCATCTTCGAAGCCTACCCCGGCCTCCACCGCACGCTTTTCATCCCCGATGAGGGCGGCCGCGCGCGGCTCGCGTTCCATGCCGAGGACCACGATCCCTTCAACGGGCCGGCGCTCGAGCTGCTGACGATTACGCATCTTGCCCGCCGCCGCGGGGCGATTCTGCATGGCTGCGCCGTGGCGCGTGAGGGCCGGGGGGTTATCTTCGCCGGGGAATCCGGGGCGGGCAAAAGCACCCTGGCGCGCCTGTGGGCGAAGGAGCCCGGGGTGGAAATTTTGAGCGACGACCGGGCCGTCGTGCGCCGGCAAAACGGCGCCTTCCGGCTTTATGGCACCCCCTGGCACGGGGAGGCGGCCTTCGGCCTGCCCGGCGGGGTGGCCCTCGACCGCATCTTCTTCATCCGGCACGGGACTCGCAACAACCTCACGCCGGCGGCAAGGGCCCTCGCCGTACGGGAGCTCCTTAAATGCTCCTTCCCGCCGCTATGGGACCCGGCCGGGGTGAGCGCGGCCCTGGAGCTTTTCGACGATCTGACGTCGGCCGTGCCCTGTTTCGAGCTGTGGTTCCGGCCGGAGCCGAGTGTGTGCGAATTGGTCGCGATCTGAATTTTGGGGATGTCGATAAATCCCCCCTGCCCCCCTTTGTCAAAGGGGGTAGAAGAGGAGGCGCTTTTTCTATGGGTGGCAGGGGGAGTTTTGAGGGGTTGTTCTTTTTTCTGTGGGGATAGGCTTGAAGAAAAGGGCAGGGGGATTTCGGGTTTGAGCGGCTGGATAACGATGCCGACCATCGAAGATGAAATCCTGCTCTGGGCGGCCGGCGGGGACGGGGAGGGTGCCCCGGCCTGGATGCCCGCGGCGTTGCATCCGGTGCAGAGCGCGCGGCTGGCCGAGCGCGCCGTCGCCGAGGGCATGGCGGGGCTTCTCTTCCGGCGGCTCAAAACCAGCGGGCGGTTGGGGCTGCTGGCGCAAAGGGAGGGGGAGCGGCTGCAGGCCGCCTACTACCGGACGCTCCAGGCCAATCTCCGGCACCTGGCGCTGCTCCCGGAGCTCCTCCCCGCGTTCGATGCGGCAGGGGTCCGCGCGGCCGTCATCCAGGGGATGTCGCTCCTCACCGGTCTCTACGACGATCCCGGCGTGCGGCCGGTGAGCGACATCGACCTGTGGGTGCTGCCGGAGACGCTCGAATCCGCGGCGGCCGTGCTTGCGCGCCTGGACTTCCGGGGAAGCGCCCTCTATCCCTGCCTCTTCCGCCGGGGGGAGGTGCTGATCGACCTGCACACCCATCTCCTGGGCGGGGAGCGGGTCCGCGCCCGGCGCCTATTCTACAAAATCGATCAGCAGTCGCTTTTCAAAGAGTGCCGCCGCTTTGTCCACGAGGGGTGCGAGCTCAGGTGCCTCAACCCCCCGGACGAGGCGATCTACGTGACTCTTCACGCGATCAAGCACAACCTGGAGCGCCTGGTCTGGATTGCGGACCTGCGGCGCCTGGTCGCGGGCTGGGGGCCGTCGGAATGGGAGGAGCTTGGCCGGCGGGCGGCGGATCTCGGCCAGCCGCGGGTCCCGGCCCTGTTGGACGGACTGCTGTCAATCGTCGGCACGGGATTGCCGGCGGCGGAATCCACCCGTGGGGGTGCGGTGCCTGAAATCCCCCCTGCCCCCCTTTTTCAAAGGGGGGTGAAAGGAGAGATACTTTTCCAAAGGGAGAAGAAAGGGGAGATACTTTTCCAAAGGGGGGGGGAGGGAGAGGTGCTTTCACAAAGGGGGGAGGAAGCAGGGGTGTTCAGTTATCCCAATTTTTTTCCCCCTTTGGCAAAGGGGGCCAGGGGGATTTTCAGCCTGCTTTCATCCGGAGAGCGGTCCCGGGCCGGGCACGAGCTTTCGGTGCTGGAAAGACATCTGCTGCGCCGGCGCCGCCAGGGTCCCCTTCCGAAATGGTCGTCCTTGGTCCTGCTCCATGCCGGCAGCGGGCTGAACCAGCTCGCGTTCGCCCTAGAAAGCATGTTCCCGCGGCCCGAGGTGCTGCGGCAGGTCTTCCCCGGGCGGGAGGACTTGAAGAACTGGCAGCTTTATGCGTTGAGAATCCGCCAGCTCCTCGGCATGCTGCGGTAAGCTCCTCCGCAGCATCCTTAGAACTGGTTTCAAAACCCCGTCTAACGGCTGGGAGTCCCGCCATGGCTGGATTGCAGGTTTCTCGAACGTGCTCACAACCTGATAAGGTTGCTGCGCTTTCGATTCGACCTGCGCCTTGCCCGCAACCGTGATCCGAGGTTTTGAAAACAGTTCTATGCATCCTTGTGGGAGCGGCTTCCAGCCGCGATCACAATGCTCTCGAATGGCGATCATCGGGGCTGGAGCTTACTCCGCCGAAGCATCTTGGCTGCGAGGGCCGGGAGCCGCTCCCACCAGGGCAAATACTTTTTTCTTTCTCCTCCGATGAGAAAATCCCCCCTGCCCCCCTTTGGCAAAGGGGGGATCTGGGGGAAGGATGGCGTCACTCCTCCATGAACTCGAAGGCCCCCATGTCGACCGTGAGCCCGGAGATCCGGGGATTGCCGTCGAAATCGGTATCCGGCAGCCCGGGCAGATCCCCGGATCCGGCATCGATGCACGGGGAGTCCTCCCGGAGGCGGAAGTCCTCCTCGGCCGGTGCAACCCAGGAGGGCTCCGCGCGGATGTTGCCGGCCGTACCGGCGAACCCGTCCTGGTCGATGGTGCAGTGCGCGGTGGTGGCGGCGGCCGATGAGTAGTTGGTGATTTGCGGGTCGATCGCGGCGCTGTTGCCCCAAAGAATGCTGTTGAAAAGCCGGGTGTCGGCGAGGAAATTGTAAACGGCCCCGCCGCGGTTTATCGGGAATTGGGTGCGGTTGGCGTAGAAGGAGCAATTGGCGATGACCGCTCCCCGCTGGCTGGCGTAAACCGCCCCGCCGCCATGAATGAAGCTCGTGCTGCTGCCGGCCGCATTGCCGGCGAAGATGCAGTTGGCGAGGGTCAGCGCGGAGGAATCCGTGTAGACGGCCCCGCCGCGCATGGTCGCCTCGTTGTCCGCAAATACGCAGTTGCGAACCACACCTGCCGATAAGAGCGCGTAAAGCCCCCCGCCGCTGCCGGCGCTGTTGGATTCGAAGCGGCAATTTTCGATGAGGATGCCCGACACGTTTTGAGCGAATACCGCCCCCCCGGAGCCGGCATACCCGGATTGGAAGACAAGACCGTCGACCCGGATATCCTCTGCCGCCAAGTTGAGGCAGCGGGTGATTCCGCGGCCGTCGAGCACGGTCGGCCGCTCGCGCCGATCCCGCTGCTCCAGGCGCCGCTCGGCGCCGGCAAATCCGCCGTAGAGGGACAGGGGCTTGTCGATGCGGATCTCCCCCTCCAGCTCATAATGCCCTTCCCGGATCCAGATCTGCTCGCCGGGCCGGGCGGCCGCCACGGCCTGCCGGATCGTGGCAAACGCCGTTTTCCAGCTCGTGCCGTCGCCCGCCTGGGCCGCATCCACAAACCACACCCCTGTGGGGGAGGACTCGATCTCATCGGCGCCGATGTCCCACGCCGTCTCCCCGATCCGCTCCTGGCCGTCGATGTCGGCGGCCACGGTTGCCGGGCGGCCATGCAGGGCCGCCGGCGGCAAGGCCGACCGGCGGGACCGGGCCTCTTCGGCCAGGTTCTTACCGGCATCGACGCCGGAGGCCCCCTCCTTCAGGTGCAGGTCCTCGGCGCCGGGTGCGATGGAGACGAACTGATCGGCCGCCTTGAGGAAGACCAGCGAGCCCTCGCCCGCGGCGCTGCGGTCCGAGGAGATGTTGTGGGACTGGGTGCCGCGTTTGATGCGGAAGTCGCCCTTCGCATTCCCCACGGCGATCGTGTTCACGACCTCAACCCGGCCGAGCCTCTCGTCGATCCCCCAGCCGCGCATTCCGTAAATGGTGGAGTTTTCGACCCGGGCGGCGGCCTGGGGCCAGCGGGTGATGATCCCGGCTCCGCTCCCGTCGTAAATAATGCAGTTGCGCGCGGTGAACTCGCTGCGCAGCCCGCCCTCGATTCCGGCCCCCTCGAAGCGGGGCCACTCGAAGTCATGGATCAACAGTCGCTCCAGGACCACGCCGCGGGCGTACCACACCGACACCGCCGCAGCGAGGAAGTTCCGGCGGAAACCCCTGAGCTCGAGCCCTTCGATGCGGGTGTAGTCGTCCGCCACGAGGATGCCGTGGCGCGTGAAGCTGCGCCCGTCGAGGACCACCCCCGCCCCGGTGCGGCCCTGATGCTCCGCGCCCTCGGCGGCCGTGAGCCACATGAAATGCTCCGGGTCTGTGACCGAGCCATGGATGCGGGCCAACTCCCACCAGGAGCGGGTGGTGAACGGTCCGTCATTGTAGCAGACGCCGACTTCGAGGCGGTCCTCGCGCACGAGGTCGCCCCGGCGGTCATTAGCCCAGGCCTGGATCGAGGTGTAGGCGCGCCGGATCGCATAGGCCTGCTCCGTGTGGTCATAGCGGGCGGGGCTCTGCAGCGTGAGGCGGGTGTCCCCGTCGCGGCTGAGGATATAGAGCTCCTCGTCGTCGATCACGATCTCGTCCCCGCGGCCGATGGTGGCCGGAAGCACCACCCCCTCGAAGGTGACCGAGGCC
>JBFYWT010000043.1:0-16223 GCA_041310895.1 Desulfobacteraceae bacterium
GGTCCAGGTCCTCCTGCACATAGGCCCCGAGCACGAGCTTGCCGATATCGTGCAGGAGGGCGGCCGTGAACACCTCGTCCGCATCGTCCAGCGCGAGCGACCGGACCAGGACATCGGCCGCGGTCGAGACGGCCACCGAATGCCGTCAGAGATTGCCGCGCGGCAGGCCGTAGCCCGGCACGGGCGCCTTCATCAACCCGCTCATGCACATCGTCATGACCAGCTGGGAAAGACGCTTCCAGCCGATCAACAAGATGGCCTGGCGCACCGAACCCACCTGGCTGGGCAGGCCGAAATAGGCGAAGTTGGCCAGCTTGAGGAGGTTGGCCGTTAGGCCCGGGTCGACCCGGATGATCTCCTCGACCCGGGCGGCACCCGCCTCCGGATCCCGGAGCAACGGCAGGATCTTCGCGGCGGTCGCCGGCATCCCGGGGAACGACTTGACCTGGGCCATGATCTGCTTGACTTTGGGGTTGTTCAAAATGATATCCTGTTTCGATGGTGGCATGCGTGCCGGTTGGCGCCGGCGCGCCTGGGTTAACGGTTCACGGTTAAAGAAGGTTCACGGTTGAGGTGAAGGACACTGTGGCTTACGGGTTCATGGTTCATGGTTGAAGGGCAGCAGGGCCAGCAAGCATATTTCAGGTCCCCTTGGACCGTGCACCTTTTCCAACCGTGAACCGTGAACCGTGAACCGTGCACCCTTAACCTCGTATCAGCGATTATCGGCACTTTGCAGTGAATACTTGAAACATGAAGAATCCGAGGCGGGTATGAACGCATTTTTCCGTTTGACGCTGATCGCGGCGGCGGCGGCCTTGCTCGGGTGCGCAGACAAGCGCCCGGTCCTCTACCCGAACGCCCATCTCAACCGCGTGGGCCAGGAGGCCGCCCAACAGGACATCGATGCCTGCATCCGGTTTGCCAGGGAGGCCGGCGCTGATTCGGACCGGGGCGCGGAGATTGCCAAGGGCACGGCCGGGGGAGCTGTGGTAGGCGGAGCCGTGGGGGCTGCGACCGGTGCGGTGCTGGGGAACCTGGGGCGCGGGGCCGCAGCCGGCGCGGCGGGCGGGGCGGCCGGGGGCTTGGCGCGGGGGGCTCTTAAATCCGGAGACCCGGACCCCGTCTTCCGCAACTTCGTGGATCGCTGCCTGCGCGAAAAGGGCTACGATCCCATCGGCTGGCGCTAGACGGGGTTATCAAACCACTTATAGAAGTGGTTTCAGAGCCCCGGATCACGGCTGCAGGCAAGGCGCAGGCCGATTCGAAAGCGCAGCAACCATGGTGGGTTGTGAGCACGTTCGAGAGGCCTGCTACGCAGCCTCCAGCCGTCAGACGGGGTTATCAAACCACTTCTAATCGCCGAAACTGATCCCGAGGTCCCGCGCGGTCAGCACGGTGTCGCAGTCCAGCGGCACGGTTTTCATCCGGCTGATGCTGGCGGCGAGCGAGACGTACTTGACCGTCGGGGGGTCGAGCGCCACCATGATGCCCGAGCGCCCCTCGCCCAGGGCCCGGACGGCGGCCGCCCCGAAGCGCAGGGAGATGAGCCGGTCGTGGGAGGTAGGCCGCCCCCCCCGCAGAAGGTGACCGAGCACCACCACCCGGGCCTCCTTGCCGGTCAAGGCTTCGAGTTCCTCGCTCACTTTCTGGCCGATCCCGCCGAGTCGTTCGGCTTGTCCTGCCGATTTCGCCGCCTTCACCGTGCGTTCGCCGCCCGCCGGCAGCGCCCCCTCGGCCACCACCACGATGGAGAAATGCCGCCGCTGGCGCTCGCGCTCGGCGATCTTCGCGGCGACCTTGCGGATGTCGTAGGCAATCTCCGGGATCAGGATGACATCCGCCGACGCCGCCACCCCGGAGTGCAGGGCGATCCAGCCCGCATAGCGGCCCATCACCTCGATCACCAGGATGCGCCGGTGGGATTCGGCCGTGGAGTGCAGCCGATCGATGCACTCGGTGGCGAAATCAACCGCCGTATCGAACCCGAAGGTGACCACGGTCTGGTCCAGGTCGTTGTCGATGGTCTTGGGCACCCCTACCACCCGCAGCCCCTTCTGGCAGAGGGCGTTGGCGATTTCGAGCGAGCCGTCCCCGCCGATGGCGACGAGGGCATCCAATCCCTCGCGGCGGATGGAGCTTACCAGCTCCCCGGAGCGGTCCCGCTCCGCGATCGTTCCAGCCGGTCCGGTGACGGGAAAGCGCAGCGGGTTGCCGCGGTTGGTCGTGCCGAGAATGGTCCCGCCCAGGTGGGTGAGCCCGCGTACCGCATTGCGGTCGAGCGCCATGAGCCCGCCCTGCGGGTACTCCTCCGGCGCGAGCAGCCCGTTGTAGCCGTCGCGGATGCCGACGCACTCCCAGCCCCGGTTCAGGGCCGCCAGCACGATCGCGCGGATGACGGCGTTCAAGCCCGGCGCGTCCCCGCCGCCGGTGGAAACGGCAATCCGTCGAAGGGTCATGGTGCGCCAACCTCCATCAGCGGATCTCCCTGGGCTGGCCGGTGCTGGTCAGGACACTGCTCCAGACCCAGCTGTTCGGATCGACCTTTTTGCGCTCAGAGACGGCAAGGGGAATGGGTACGTGGGTGAAGGTCCTCATCCAATACCCCACCACCATGTTCGTGCGGCCGGCCATGCCCGCATGCACCGCGTTCTGCCCGAGGAGCAGGCAGAAGGCCGAGTCGTAGGCGTTGGCGGGTACGCCGCGGATGGTGTAGCTCGGGTCGATGTACTTGAGGGTCGCCTCCATGCCGAGGTCCTTGAAGTAGGCGTTGATCCGCTCCTTCAGGAATAGCCCGATGTCCTTGAATTTGACGTTCCCCGACGCGTCCCGCTCACCGGTCGCGCCCATCAGCTCCTGGCCGGCGCCCTCGGCCACGACGACGACGGCGTGCCCGCTCTTCTTCAGCCGGTCGCGCATCGATTCAAGCAGCTTCTCCAGGCCGAAAGGCACCTCCGGGATCAGGCAGAAGTTGACATCGCTGCGGGCAAGTGAGGAGTAGACGGCGATGAAGCCGGACTCGCGCCCCATGAGTTTGACCAGCCCGATGCCGTTGCGCGCACCCTTGGCCTCGGTATGGGCCGCATCGATAGCCTGGACCGCCCGGGAGACGGCCGTCTCGAAACCGAAAGAGCGTTCGACATAGGATATGTCGTTGTCGATGGTCTTGGGAACGCCGATGACGCTGATCTTTAGCCCCCGGCGCCCGATCTCCTCGGCGATGGCCTGGGCCCCGCGCAGGGTGCCGTCCCCCCCCACAGCAAAGAGGATCCCCAGGTTCATGCGGTCCAGGGTGTCGACCATCTCGCCGACGTCCTGGTTGCCGCGCGAGGAGCCCAGGATCGTCCCCCCGTACTCGTGGATGCGGCTGACCGCCCCGGGGGTCAGCTCCAGGGGGGTGTGGCCGTAGCGGTGGGTCAGCCCCTCGTACCCGTAGGGAAAGCCGAAGACCGTTCTTACCTTGTAGTTGTGGAAGAGACTCAGAACCAGCGCCCGGATGACATCGTTCAGGCCCGGGCAGAGCCCCCCGCAAGTGACGATCCCGCACTTCAACTTGGACGGGTCGAAGTAGATCTGGCCGCGGGGACCGGCCTTTTCAAAGGCCGCAAGCCCCTTCCCGTTTTCCAGGTATTGACGGATCAGGTCCGGGTTGGAATGCAGGACGACCTTTTCGCCGTTCTCGACAAAGTGAACCCCGGCCACCGGACTGTCGATCCGGCAGGGACCGATCCGCTGAATGTCGAGATCCTCTGGTTTCAACTCCATAGGAAAATCCTTTAGGGCTTCGCCGGGTTCACGGTTGAGGGTTGAAAGGTTCACAGTTCAATCGGATGAACAAAGGGTTCAAGGGGCCGAGGGGTCAAGGGTTCGAGTGAACTGAAAAATGCCGATCCCGATACCGACCCCGATTAAGTATTTTTTTCACTCGTTGCTCGTTACTCATCTTCATGCGTTACTCGTTACCTCTTTTCAGTTCAGCTCCTCAGCCCGTGCGCCCGTACAACGTCGTCCCCTCCCCGCGCAGATCCGCCACCGCCTGCTGCACCCGCGCGGCCATGGCCTTTTCCGCGGCGGCGAGATAGGTGCGGGGGTCGTAGGCCTTTTTGTTGCCCACCTCCCCGTCCACCTTGAGAACCCCGTCGTAGTGTTTCAACATGTGATCGGCGATGGGCCGGGTGAAGACGTACTGGGTGTCGGTGTCGATGTTCATTTTGACCACCCCGTAGTCGAGCGACTCGCGGATCTCCTCCAGGCTCGATCCGGACCCCCCGTGGAAGACCAGCGCAAAGCGCGCGGCCTCGCCGAAGGATTGCATCACCGCCGCCTGGCCCTCCCGCAGAATCGACGGCTTGAGCTTCACGGTGCCGGGCTTGTAGACCCCGTGAACGTTGCCGAAGGTGGCGGCGAAGAGATAGCGCGCCCCGCCGACCGTGTTCAGACGCCGGGCCACCGTGACCATGTCCTCCGGTGTCGTGTAGAGCTTCTCGGACGGCCCCCCGCCTTTGACCCCGTCCTCCTCGCCGCCCACTACCCCCGCTTCGATCTCGAGGATGAGCTCGCTCGCCCGGCAGCGTGCCAGCAGCGGCACGGCGATGTCGAGGTTCTCCGCGAGCGGCAGGGCGCTGCCGTCGAACATGTGGCTGTTGAAGAGGTTGGGGCGCCCGGCGGCCCGGCGCCGCTCGGTTTCGGCGATCAGCGGCAGCACGAACTGCTCGAGTTTGTCCGCCTGGCAGTGATCGGTATGCAGGGCGACGTAGACCGGATAGCGCTCGGCCGCGCGGTGGACGTAGTCGGCGATGGCGATGGCCCCCAGGGCCATATCCTTCAGGGCCGAACCGGAGGCGAAGGCGCCCCCCCCGGTCGACACCTGGATGATTCCGTCGCTCTTGGAGGCGGCGAGCCCCTGGAGCACGGCGCTCGCCGTGGTCATGGAGGTGACGTTGATGGCGGGGTAGGCGAATTTTCCCGCCAGGGCCCGATCGATCATGCGGCAATAGGTCGTGTAATCCGCAACCGGCATGGGGCAAGCTCCTTCTGCGCGGGGATGGGGTCGGGCAGGCGGCCGGCGGACGTCCGCCAGCGCTGCGCCGCGGCATTCAGACCATCAAACCACGGCCGGCGACAGGCGTCAAGGGCAGACCCTCAGGAAGGGCAGAATGGACTGCGGATCCACTGCGCAAAAAAAGCCGGCGGCGGGGGGGCGCCGCCGCACTCACACGGCGATGAACTGCAGGCCGAACCCATCGGTGCTCGACCAGACCACTTTACCCTTCACCACGATCTCCTTCCCGGTCTTGTCGGGGATCCTCATGGTGATGATCTGCCCGGTGCGAAGCATTTTGCCGGACTTGACGAATGCACCCGAGGCGCTGATGTCGACGGCCAGCCCCTCGGCGATCACCTGGTCGGCCGCAAACCGCACCTTGCGGTTGAACGGCCGGCGGGGATGGCGGCGCTGGTTGCGTTTCGGCGCGGCCGCAGGAACGGGATTCGCTGCCATGATCTGCGCGCCGTAGCCATAGAAGAAATGCGATTCTTCCGTGAGTTCCTTGCGCCACATGATCCTGGTGCGATGATAGCTGTAGTCACTAGGCCGGTCGTCGAAGGGCGAGTCGCGCAGCCCGATGAAGACCTCGATCCCCGGGTCCATGCGGCCGTCGCTCTCAAAGTAAAAACCGGTGTCGCTGTAGTTGAAAAGCCTCCCGGAATGACGCTTGCCCGAGGTGGACTCCTTGATGGCTATGTGGCAGACATAGGGCAGGCGCGCTTTGTCCCGCCGCTCCAGGTTGGGTGCCGCTATCATTCGGTATCTCCTCGATGCATTGAAAACCCCGGCGAAAGATGCCGCTCTTTTAGGGTCTATCGCCCCACCGAAACCGAAACTTTAGCCCTGAAATTTTGTGGACTTGAGGGGGGTTGTGGGTCATAATTATGAAAAAACAAAGTCGGAGTGGGAAGGAAAAAGTAACGAGTAACGAGGAAAGGAAGGGTCCGAGGGGCCGAGGGTCCAAGGGTCCGAGGGGGAATGAAAAAGAAAGGACACTCTCGACCTGGAACTCTGACTCGGTACTGAAAAAGGGGGTCGGGGTCGGGGTCGGAATCGAATTCCATTAAAGCCCCGCCACTCCAAACACCAAACACAAAACACCAAACACTAAAAAAGGAAAAAGTCGGAGTGAATGGATGATGTCTTTTTACTCTGACTCGGGACTCGGTACTGAAAAAGGAGTCGGACTCGGGGCTGAGCCCCGCCGTCTTTGCCAAACACCAACTACCAAACACGAAACACCATTAACCTAACACCAACACCGTCGAGCAGCGAACCGCTGCGACTGATGCTCAGATGAGAGCGCATCCACCCGCCACCGGCCGGAAACTGGCGGCCGTTTTTCTGTTCATCCTGCTGGCCGGGGGGTGTTATCCCTCCCATGACGCCAATGAGCCCCGGGCGGCGGTCCCCGGGGTCACGGCCGGCGAGGTGCTGCTGGGCTCTTCGCTCGCCTTGCGGGGCCACGCCAGTTTTCTCGGCACCCAGACCCTGAGCGGGGCGATGAGCTATCTCAACCACGTCAACGAGCGCGGCGGGGTCCACGGCCGCAGCCTCCGGGTGGTGGCCTACGACGACAGCTACGATCCGCCCATGTGCCTGGCCAACACCCAGAAACTCATCATCGAAGACCAGGTCTTCGCCCTCTTCTGCTACGTCGGGACCCCCACGACCGTCAAGGTGCTGCCCCTCATCGAGGAGGCCCGGATTCCACTGCTCGGCATGTTCACCGGCGCCAACGCCCTGCGCGAGCCCTTCAGCCGGTTCCTGATCAACGTGCGCGCCTCCTACTACCAGGAGACCGCCGCCGCCGTGCGGCACCTGATCGATGATCTGGGGCTGAAGAAGATCGCGGTGTTCTACCAATACGATGCCTACGGCTTCGACGGCTTGACGGGAACCGAGTTGGCCCTGAAGCGCGTCAATCTCACGCCGGTCGCCGCCGGCTCCTACAACCGCGGCACGCTGGACGTGCAGGAAGGGCTGAACAAGATCACCGCTTCCGGGGCCGAGGCCGTGGCGATGATCGGCACCTACGACCCGTGCGCCAAATTCATTCGGCTGGCCCACGAGCAGGGCTTTCGGCCCCTGTTCTACCTGGTTTCGTTCGTAGGCGCCGATGAGCTCGCCCGGCGGCTCGAAAACCAGCAGGGCATCACCGTTGTCATGTCTCAGGTCGTCCCCCCCCCGGACCGCCGGGACCCCAACCCGCTCTTGACCGGGCCCGAGGGCTACGTCACGCTGCTCAAGCGCTACTACCCGCAGGATGAGCCCAACTTCGTGGGCTTCGAAGGGTTTATTAACGCCCGCGTGCTGGTCGAGGGGCTGCAGCGGGCGGGCGCGGAGTTGACCCGCGAGGGGTTCATCGACGCGATTGAATCGATCCAGGACCTGTCGCTCAGTCCCGACATCACCATCGCCTTCAGCGCCAACGACCACCAGGGGCTGGACCGCGTCCACTTCACCCGTCTCGAAAACGGGCAGTTCACGTTGATCAAGGACTGGGCCGAAATCAAAGCCCAGCTGGACGCCGCACGGTAAGACCGGCCATGAAAACCCGCGTCGTTCAAAAAGCCGCCAAACGCTTCCGGAACATCAGTCTCAAGAACAAGATCTTCTTCTCCATCATTGCGGTCATTCTGGGAATCAGCGCCATCATCGCCCTCCTGGCCCGCTGGATCCTGGTGGACAACCTGATCCTCGAGCTCGAGCTGCGGGGGATCGCCATCGCCCGCACGATCGCCGAGAGAAGCAGCGGCTACATCCTCGACAAGAACACCCCCGAGCTGCTCAGCCTGATTTTCGAGGAGGCCAAGCTCAAGGAGCGCCAGCATTTGGTCTCCTACATCTTCGTGACCGACCGCGAAGAGCAGGTCTTGAGCCACACCCTCACCCGGCCCTTTCCCGAGTCACTGCGCCAGGCGAACCGGCTTCCACCCGATGAGGTCAAGAGCGTGCGCCTGTGTCGGATCGGCGACCAGATGGCCTATGACATCGCCACCCCCATCACCCAGGGGATCTACCGCATCGGCACGGTGCACGTGGGGCTCAACAAGAACCACATCGACCAGCTGGTCGCAAAGCTGCGCACGACCTTCCTGGGGTTTCTCTCCCTGGTGGTCGTGATCATCTTCGTCCTTACCCACTACCTGGCCAAGTACATCACCCTGCCGATCTTCAAGCTTACGCAGATCGCCGAGGAGCTGAGCAAAGGCAACTTCGACGTCAAACTCGACGCCGAGCAGGTGCAGAAAGGCGGCCAGCCCCTCGAGTGCCCGGCCTTCGCCAACCCGGACGCCCCCTGCCGCCACCTGGACGGGGCCGTTTCCGCCGACCCCCCGGGCGAGGCGGCCGCCATGAACCCAGTCTGCCGGAACTGCCAGTTCTACCGCCGCCAGAAGGGCGACGAGGTGGCTCAGCTCGCGGATGCTTTCTACAACATGATCTGGGGCATCCGCCTCTACCGGCGGCGCCTGCGCGAATCCGAGAAGAAATACCGCTCCCTCTTCGTCAGCGGTCCCGACCCCATCTTCGTCGTCAACCACCAGAGCTTCGAGATCATCGATGCCAACCCGCGCGCGGTGGAGGTCTACGAGTACAGCCGGGAGGAGCTGATCGGCCGGCCCTTCATGGAGCTCGCCCCCGAGCACACCCAGGCCTATTTTGAATCCCTCCAGGGGCAGGGGGATACCCATGGGCTGATCACCTACCCCAAGACCCTGCACTACAAAAAGGGCCGCAAGCCATTCTACGTGAACCTGCACGCCTCCACCACCACCTACAAGGGGCAGCCGGCCATCGTGCTCGCCTCCACCGACATCACCGAGATGGTGGAAAAGGACGCCCAGCTGATCCAGGCCAACAAGATGAAGTCCCTCGGGGAGATGTCCGCCGGGATCGCCCACGAACTGAACCAGCCGCTCAACGCCATCAAGATGGGCAGTGATTTTTTGGCCATGATGGTCGAACAGAAGCGTGAGGTGCCGCCCCCCGACCTGCACCAGGTGGTCAGCGAGATGAGCACCCAGGTCGACCGGGCCGCCGAGATCATCAACACCCTGCGCTCCTTCGGGCGCAAGGCCGAGCTCGTCATGGAGCGGGTGGACATCAACAAACCCATCCAGGCGGTCTTTTCCCTGGTCAGCCGGCAGTTCGAGCTGGACAACATCCACCTGACGCTCGATCTCAGTCCCGCGGTGCGCCCGATCATGGCGCACGACAACCGGCTGCAGCAGGTCTTTTTCAACCTGGTCGCCAACGCCCGGGATGCCATCGCCGAGAAAAAGCAGCGGCTCCCCGACCGCACGGCCGGCACGATCCGCATCCGGACCTGTCAGGAGGACGGCCGGGTCGTGGCGGCGGTCGAAGACGACGGGATCGGCATCAGCGATGCGGTCCGCGACAAGATTTTCGAGCCTTTCTTCAGCACCAAGGAGAGCAGCATCGACATGGGCCTCGGGCTCGCCATCACCTACGGCATCGTCAAGGACTACGGGGGAGACATCCAGCTGACGAGCCGCGAAGGCGAGGGCACCTCCTTCACCCTGAGCTTTGCCGCGATATGAGGACGCCGCATGGAAAAAATCCTGGTCATCGACGATGAAAAGCCTACCCTGATGATGTTCCGGCTGACGCTCTCCGCCTACGGCTACGAGGTCCTGACGGCGGAGAACGGCCAAGAGGGGCTGGAGCTCTTCGGCCGCGAGCGGCCCAGCATCGTTCTGACCGACATCAAAATGCCCGGGATGAACGGCATCGAGGTGCTGAAGCAGGTCAAGGCGATCGACCCGACCACCGAGGTGATCGTGATCACCGGTCACGGCGACATGGATCTCGCGATCCAGGCCTTGAACCTCGACGCCACCGACTTCATCAACAAGCCCATCCAGCGCCATCTGCTCGAGGCGGCGATCCGGCGCGCCCAGGACCGTCGGCGCCTAACCGGCGAGCAGGCGGCCGAACTGGTCCTCCAGACGACCGAGCACGCCGCCGTGATCGTGATTCAGGGCAACATCACCGCCGCGGCCGAGGCCCGGCTGCAGGCGCTCTACCGCGAGGCCGCCGCCCTCGACAAATCCCGCATCGTGCTGCATTTCTTGGAGAGCGCCGCCGTCAATGGGGCAGGGATTGCGGTTCTGACCCAGTTGCTGCTCGAGAGCCAGAAACAGGGCCGCCACGTCGTGGTGGCCGAGCTCTCCGAGAACCTGCGCAAGGTCTTCGAGATCGTGGGGCTGTCCAAGATCGCCCCGATGGTGGATTCGCTGGAGAAGGCCTTGGCGTGAGAAGACCGTGAAAGGGGAGACGATGAAACGTTTGCGTTGGGCGGCCATTCTGATCCTGACCCTGGGGCTTTTGGGGGCTTCACCCCCGGCCGGGGCCGCCGGCCTTCCCAAGAAGGGCGGTACGCTGCCGGCCTTCGAGCTGCCGGCGCCGGCCTCCGAAACGGCCCGGGAGTATCTGGGCATCCGCGGGGAGCGATTTCGGCTGGCGGATATCCCCGGCCGGGTGCTGCTGCTCGAAGTCATCGGTGTCTACTGCCCGCAGTGCTACCAGCAGGCCCCCCTGTTCAACACCCTGTTCAGCCGGATCGAAAAAGGCCGGCTCAAGGGGCAGGTCAAGATGCTCGCGATCGCCGCCGGGGGCAACGACACCGAGATCAAGTACCTCACCGAGCAGGTGCAGTACCTTTTTCCGATCGTGCCGGACCCGCGCTTCGACGTTCACAAACTGCTCGGGGAACCGCGCACCCCGTTCACCCTGCTCCTGGACCCGAACGGCAAGGTGCTCTACACGCACATGGGGGTCATCGAGAATATCGACGCCTTTTTCAAACTGATCAACGAGCTGGTGCGCTGAACCCCATGGCTTCCCTGCAATCCCCCCTGCGGGAGGCCGTGGCCCAGGCCTCCCGGACCCAGGCCGAGCTCGACCGGCGGGTGTTTCACCTGAAGTGCCTGCACGAGGCCGCCGCGGAGCTCTCCGGTCTCACCCAGCCCCGCCGGATCATCGAGACCTTTCTGCTCACCGCCCTGGGCCTCTTCGGGGCGGCGCGCGGGCTGACCCTGCTGGTGAACACCCAAACCCGCCAGGGTCACATCACCCAGCGGGGGCTTAGTCCGGAGGAGGCCGCAGCCTGCGAACGCAACCTATCCCGCATCGCGGAGCACTACCTGCCCGAGGAGCGCCTGCCCCGCCAGGCCGACTTCCTCCCGCCCGGTCCGGAGTCGGACCCCGGGCTGCTGCCCGCCGACACCGCGCTCGTCCTCGCGCAGCGGGTGGACGGCAACTACGCCCTGCTCTCCGCCCTCGGGCCCAGGCTTTCGGGGGAGGCCTTCGGCGCGGCGGATAAGACCGCCCTGCTCCAGCTGGCCGAAACCATGGCCGGCGCACTCTCGCAGAACCTCTTCCACCGTGAGATCCAGCAGCTCAGCGCGGGCTTGATGCGCCAGGGCCAGGCGCTCGATGAAGCCCGGCGTGAGGCCGCCCAGGCGCGCGAGCGGCTGGACCGGCAGATCTTTCACCTGCAGTCCCTTTATGACTTCACGCGCGAGCTGAGCCCGCTCGCCGCGACGGACAAGCTCCTGGAGAGCTTTCTCCTCACCGTCATGGGCACCTTCGGGGCCGGCCGCGGGTGTCTCCTGCTCTGCGACCGGGAGAGCGGCCGCGTGCGCTGGCTTTCCCGCGGAGCTCCGGAACCGCGTCAGTGGACCCTGGAGCAGGCGGAAAAGCTGCTCTATCGGGGGTTCCAGGCGACCGAGGAACGCCGCCTCGCACCGATGACGGCCGGTTTCATCCTGGACCCGGCGGCGGCCCTGCCCGAATCGGAGCTGGGCTTCTCCGCCCGCACGGCCGCGCTCTTCACGGTGGACGACACGCTCTTCGGCCTGCTCGCGCTGGGCCCGCTTCTCAGCCAGGCAACCCTGCCCACGGCCTCGCGGGAGCTGCTGCGGGGACTCACGATCAACTGGATGGCCTTTCTAAAGAACGCGCGGGCCTTTGAAACCATCCAGGCGCTCAACGCGGACCTCCGCCGCACCAATGCCGACCTGCGCCGCACCATCGCCGAGCTCACCGAGGCCCGCGACCAGATCCGGCTGCTGGAGGTCGCCAAAAACCGCCTGCGGCAGATGATCCGGCGCGAAGTGGAGCGGGCCGGACGCTTCCGGTGGGCCGACCTCCTATGGATGGTGATCATCGCCTCGCTCCTGGCGCTCGCCTTCAACGCCTCCAGCCCGCACGGCATCGCACTGGTGCCGGAGAGCCTTTTTCAATCCCCGGCCCCCCGCATCGATGCGCTCACGGCGCACGGGATGCTCTCCCGGGGGGAGGCCGTCCTCGTGGACGCTAGGCCGCCCGAACTCTTCAACCAGAAACACATCGCCGCGGCGGTCAACATCCCGGTGGCGCTTTTTGATGTGATCTTCCCCATGAAACTCGGCCCCGCGCTCACGCCCGAGCAGGTCGTGCTGGTCTACGGCCGCACCGTGAGCAAGCACTACGACGAGGAGTTGGTCCAGCGGCTGCTGGACCGCCACGACCGGGTCCTCATCCTTGCGGGCGGCCTTTCGGCGTGGGAAGCAAACGGGCTGGCGGTGGCGCCATGACAGTAAAGGCAAAACTCAAAGCGGCCCTCACCCACCCCGTTCTGGGGCTGGTGCTGCGGGTCTACGTCGGGGCGGTGTTTGTCTCCGCCAGCATGTACAAGATCAACTTTCCCGCGGAGTTCGCCGAGACCATCGCCGCCTACCAGCTCGTGCCCTACTGGGCGGTGAACGCGCTGGCCCTGATCATGCCCTGGACGGAGCTGGTCGGCGGCATCCTCATGGTGCTGGGGATCCGCACCAAGGCCGCGGCGGCCGCGATCGGCGGGATGCTGGTGCTCTTCAGCCTCGCGATTTTGATTACCCTGTTGCGCGACATTCCCATCGGCTGCGGGTGCTTCACCTCCATCGAAGAGCCCATGGGGTGGGACACCCTTGTCCGCGACCTCCTGTGGCTGGCCATGACGGTTCACGTCTATCGCTACCCCTCGGCCCTGCAGCTTGAAAGCGGCCTGTTCAAACCCTTGCAGGAGGTGGAGGCATGAGACCGATCCATCGGCTGGCAGCTGTGCTGGTGGTAGTCGGGGTGCTCGCTGGAGCGTGCGACTCCCGGCACGCATGGGAGGGGCGCTACAGCGGCCGGCCCGACGGCCGGGATCCAGCCGGTGAGGTGACGCTAACCTTGGAGAGTGGCGGCAAGGGGCGCTGGGCGGTCGCAGGCGAGAGCACCCCGCTGCGGTGGGAAGAGCGCGGCGGCGCGCTCTGGCTGCACCTCAACAACGGCGGGGTCCTGACGGCCCGGCCCATTCCAAGCCGGGCCGAACTCGCCCTTGAGCTGCCGGGAATCGGATCCTTCACGCTGCGCAAAGCAGCCCACTAACTCTACGCCGCCGCCCACCTCGCGCGGGATTCCTCACTCGGCCCGGATCGGGCGCACGGCCCCCCTTTATTACTAAGACCCTTAAAGCATTTTGAATTCAAAATTTCATACACTAAAACTATAATTTCAATGCTATGCCAAAATTGGCATATGCTCAAAAAATAATTTTAATTCAATTATTGACACTCCATCGATTATCTCCTATAAACCTGCCCATCAGTTATACTCGCCCTTTGTAGCTGCCAATATGTATAGGGGGCCATAGGCCCATTTCCGTTCCCCGCTTCCTTGGCAGTCGGACTTCAGCCGATGCATGTGCAGGCGCATGAGAAAGCCGTCGGACTTTCAAACCACCGGTATCTGAACAGCACGTTCACCCATTCACACCCAACACCAGGGAAGGAGGTGGATCCATGCAATTGACACGCAGGCAATTTGTCCAGGTCACGGGTGCCGCCGCAGCCGGGGTGGCATTCAGCGGCCTGGGGTCGGACCTCACTCCGGTCATGGCACACGCCCGGGAGCTCAAGACCAAGGCCGCCAAGGAGACGACCACCATTTGCCCCTATTGCGGCGTGGGCTGCGGGGCCATCGTCTCCACCAGCCAGGCGACCGGCCGGGTGATCAACATCGAGGGCGACCCGGATCACGTCATCAACCGCGGAGCCCTCTGCTCCAAGGGGTCATCGCTCTACCAGCTGGCTGAAAACAAGAACCGCCTCACCCGACCCATGTACCGGGGACCCGGCGAAAAGCAGTGGAAGCCGGTCTCCTGGGAATGGGCGCTCGACACCATCGCCCAGCGGGTCAAGGCCACGCGCGATGCCAGCTTCACGGCCAAGAACGCCAAAGGCGACCTGGTCAACCGCACCGAGGTCATCGCCTCGGTGGGCAGCGCGGCCATGGACAACGAGGAGTGCTGGATCTACCAGGCCCTGCTGCGTGCCATGGGGCTTGTCTACATCGAGCACCAGGCCCGTATCTGACACAGCGCCACGGTAGCGGCTCTGGCAGAGTCGTTCGGACGCGGCGCGATGACCAACCACTGGATCGACCTCAAGAACAGCGACGTCATTCTCATCATGGGCAGCAACGCTGCCGAGAACCACCCCATCTCCATGAAATACGTCACCGAGGCCCAGGAGCGGGGCGGCAAGCTCATCAGTGTCGACCCCCGGTTCACCCGGACCTCGGCCAAGGCGGACATCTACGCCCCCCTGCGTTCGGGGACCGACATCGCCTTCCTCGGCGGGATGATCAAGTACATCATCGACAACCGGCTCTACAACGAGGAGACCCTCCTCGCCAGCTCGGATGCCACCTTTCTGGTCGGCGAGGGGTTTGATTTCAAGGACGGGCTCTTTTCAGGCTTCGACGCGGGCAAGCGCGCCTACGACGCCAGCAAGTGGGCCTACCAGATGGACGCGAACGGGGTCCCCAAGCGGGATATGACGCTCCAGGACCCGCGCTGCGTCTTCCAGCTCCTGAAGAAGCATTACGCGCGCTACACCCCGGCCCTGGTCTCCAAGATCACCGGCACCCCGGAGAAGGACCTGTTCACGGTCTGGAAGACCTATGCCGCCACCGGCCAAAAGGGCAAGGCCGGCACCATCATGTACGCCATGGGCTGGACCCAGCACACGGTCGGCGTCCAGAACATCCGCGCCATGTCGATCATTCAGACCCTGCTCGCCAACATGGGGATCGCGGGCGGCGGCGTCAACGCCCTGCGCGGGGAGTCCAATGTCCAGGGCTCCACCGACCAGGCGCTGCTCTTCCACATCATCCCCGGCTACATGGCGACCCCCGCCACCAACTGGCCCAAACTCGAGGACTACCTGAAGCGCCGGGCCAAGAGCAACGACCCGTTGAGCGCCAACTGGTGGCAGAACGAGCCCAAGTACATGGTGAGCCTGCTCAAGGCCTACTTCGGCGATGCCGCCACCCCGGCGAACGAGTTCGGCTACCAGTGGCTGCCCAAGCTCGACGCCGGCAAGCCTTACAGCTGGCTCGATCTCTTCGATGTCATGTACAACGGCCAGATCAAGGGCTTCTTCGCCTGGGGCATGAACCCCGCCTGCAGCGGGGCCAACTCCAACAAGACCCGCGCCGCCATGGCGAAGCTCGACTGGATGGTGAACGTCAACCTCTTCGACAACGAGACGGGCTCCTTCTGGCGCGGCCCCGGCATGGACCCGGCCAAGGTCAAGACCGAGGTGTTCATGCTGCCGGCCTGCGTCTCGGTGGAGAAGGAAGGCAGCATCACCAACTCCGGCCGCTGGATGCAGTGGCGCTACCGGGGGCCCAAACCCATGGGTGAAAGCCGGCCGGACGGCGACATCATTCTCGCCCTGGGCAACAAGCTCCGGGCGCTCTACAAGAAAGAGGGCGGGGCCTTCCCCGATCCGATCCTCAACCTGAAATGGGACTATGGCGACGCCCACGGGGAGTTCGACCCCCACAAGGTGGCGAAGCAGATCAACGGCTACTTCCTGGAGGATGTGAAGATCGGCGAGACGGTCTACAAGAAGGGCACCCTGGTGCCGAGCTTCGCCTTCCTGCAGGTGAACGGAACCACCTCCTCAGGCACCTGGATCTACTGCGGCAGCTACACCGAGAAGGGCAACATGGCCGCCCGCCGCGGCCAGCAGGATGCGCCGAACGGGATCGGGCTTTTCCCCGAATTCGCCTGGGCCTGGCCGGTCAACCGGCGCATCATCTACAACCGCGCCTCGGTCGACCCCCAGGGGCAGCC
>JBFYWT010000116.1:0-5250 GCA_041310895.1 Desulfobacteraceae bacterium
AGGTGAGCAGATCGATATTGGTGTGCCGGCCGACCTCGACCAGTTTGGGCGAGATCACTCACATGGCACAGTCGTTGGTGGGAAAGGTCTTGTCCAGCTGGGCCATCATGCCGCCGATGGCCGGCAGTTTGTCCACCAGGTAGACTTTGAAATCCGAGTTGGCCAGGTCCAGGGAGGCCTGCATTCCGGCGATCCCGGCGCCGACCACCATCACTGATCCGCTTTTGCTGTCAGGGGCTGATGCCATTCGTTCTCCTCGAGATTAGCGTTGCACGCCGCCTGCGGCGGCGGTTCATCAGCAAGCAAGTTCTGTTCTTGTGGGAGCGGCATCTCTTGACCGCCGCAGCCAACGGCAAAGGCTGGTTGCCGCGATGTCATCGTGGCTGGAAGCCACTCCCACAACAAGAAGACCCAACTTACTTGAAAGGCGGATGGATCCGCCGGGTTTCAAGGCGTTGGGGTGGGCCGCCGCCCGCATCCAGGAATCGCACACGCGGCGGCCCTGAGAGAGGGGTCGAATCCGGCCAAAACGCCAAGATTGCGATTATGCTCCCAAACCGGGGATGTGTCAAGAAAATTTGGGATAAGAAAAGTCAATGATTTCCGAACGGTTTCAATCAACACCGTAGCCCTTGAGTTTGCGCCGCAGCGTGTTCAGGCCGACCCCCAGGGCACGCGCCGCCCGCACCTTGTTACGGTCAAGCCCTGCATACACGGCGAGGATGTGCTCTTTTTCGACATCGGCGAGGGGCTGAACGGCTGAGCCGCACTTCAAGCGCGGCGCGGGAGCATTTAAGTAATGCCGGCGCAGCTGCCCCGGCAGACATGCGGCGGTGATCGTCCGCCCCTGCGCCAGGTTGGCGGCGGCCTGCAGGATCGATTTGAGCTCGCGCACGTTGCCCGGAAATTCGTGGGCCATGAGCGCATCCAGCGCGGCCGGATCGAGGCCGGCCGCGGCCGCTTCCGGGCTGAGCTCTTTCAGAAAGTGCTCGATCAGAAGCGGGATGTCCTCGCGGCGCTCTTTGAGGGGCGGCAGATGGAGCCAACTGCCGCGGATCCGGTAATAGAGGTCGCGGCGGAAGCGGTGGCCGGCCACGAGGTGATCCAGATCCTCGTTGGTCGCCGCCACGAAGCGCACGTCGGCCCGCCGGGGGGCGGAACTTCCGAGCGGAGTATACTCCCCGTCCTGAAGTACCCTCAAGAGTTTGCCCTGCAGGTCCGGCGGCAGATTGCCGATCTCGTCCAGGAAGAGGGTGCCGTGTTCGCAGTGCCGGAGGTGGCCCTGACGGTCGCGCTCGGCCCCGGTGAAGGCCCCCTTGGTGTGGCCGAAGAACTCGGCTTCGAAGAGCGCCCCGGTCTGGGCCGCCATGTTGACCGGCAGGAAGATCTGATCACGCCGGGGACTTGCCCGGTGAATGGCGCGCGCCAGGAGCTCCTTACCCGTGCCGCTCGCACCGGTGATCAGGATGGGCACATCGCTCGCGGCGTGCAGCTCGGCCTCCTTGAGCACCCGCAGCAGGGAGATCGAGCGCGTGAGGATCCCCTGGAACGCCTCGGGATGCTCGAACACCGGCGGCCGCCGGCTGCGCTCGATGTGCAGGATGTCGAGCAGGCGTTTCCGCTCCAGGGCCCGGTTGACGGCAAAGAGCAGATCGGCCTCGGAGACCGGCTTCACCAGGTAGTCATAGGCTCCCTCCCGCAGGCACTGGACCGCCGTGCGGGCATCGTTGACGGCGGTGACCATGATGCATTCGGTCCACGGGCTGTGCCGCTTGATCGCGGCGAGAAGCTCGCGCCCATCCAGCTCCGGCATGCCCACGTCGATCAGGGCCACGTCGAAGTCCGCCTCCGACTCGAAGCGCGCCAGGGCGGCGAGCGGGTCGTCAAGTGCCTCGACTTCGGAAAATCCCCCGGCCCGAACCCGGTTTTTCACCAGTTCCAGATAATCATGATCGTCATCGACGAGGAGGATGCGGGAGCCCATGCTGCATTACCTGTTCCGATCCGGAAGCTGCCTTTTTGGCATATTTACACAACCATCTGAATTAAGACATTAAAATTTCAAGGTAAGCCACATTGGCATACCTTCAGGGGAATTTCAAGTCAATAAGTCGGAAATTTTTGCCGGATCGATTACATCACAACCAGTTAAAATAATTCTAAATAATTAACTAAGCGCCTCGCCCTCCGGCAGTCGGCACGGCTGTTGCTGAAAGGGGTTGTAAGCAGGATGCCGGGAAAATTGCGGCCCGCTGCTTTTAAGCCCCCGAATTCCACGCATGGCGGGAGGACCCTTCGATGACGCTGGCGCAACGGTTCGACTCAGGCGAGTTTGTGATCATTGCCGAGATGGAACCCCCCAAGGGGGTGAATGTCACTGAAATGGTCGGCTACGCCAAGCGGGTCAAGGAGCGGGTCGCCGCCTTTCTTGTCCCGGAGATGAACCAGGCGGTGATGCGCATGAGCGCCCTGGGAGGGGCGATGGTGCTCCGGGAGCAGGGCATGGAGGCCGTCATGCAGGTCTGTTGCCGGGACCGCAACCGGCTCGCCCTTCAAGGTGACCTCCTGGGCGCCGGCGCCTGCGGGATCCGCAACGTCATCGTCGTCGGCGGGGAGGACCCGAGCTACGGCGACCACCATCAGGCCCGGGCCGTGCACGACATCACCCCGATCGAGCTCCTCAAGGTGATCCAGGGGCTCGCCGCCGGCCGGGACATGGCCGGGGTCGAGTTGAACGGTGCCCCGCAGTTTCTGGTCGGCGCCACCACGCAGGCCGGAGGCCGCGGCCGCTCCGCCGAGCTCGAGGCGGAAGAGACGACCGCGCTCGCGGCCGCGGGCGCCCGGTTCCTCATCACCCCGCCCCTTTTCGACCTCGAGCTGATCCGGCCCTTCATGCGGCGGATCGACCCGCAGCGGACCATCATCCTGCCGACCGTGCTGCTGCTCAAGTCCCTGGGCATGGCCCGCTACATCGAACGCAACATGCCCCACATTTTCATTCCGCCGGAGATCATCGAGCGCATTCAGCGCTCTCCCGAAAAAGTGCGCGAGTGCGTGCGCATCGCGATCGAACTGGTGACGCGCCTCAAGGCCGAGGGGTTCAAAGGGGTGCTGCTCTCCACCCTCGGCTGGGAGCACAAGCTGCCCGATATCGTTGAGGCCGTCTAGCTAAGGTCGCCGGTCGGCTGGTCTGCCGGTCGGCCCGGGCGCCAACCATTGGAACAAAGACGTCCGACGGATTTCGGAAACGACCAAGGGGGAAGGATGGAACAGATACTGTCGGGTGAAAAAACCGCGGCCGCGCCGGTCGGGGCGGTCATGGTGGTGGGTGGGGGCATCGCCGGGATGCAGTCGGCTCTCGACCTGGCCAACTCGGGCTATTACGTCTATCTGGTCGAGAAGCAGTCCGCCATCGGCGGGCTGATGTCCCAGCTGGACAAGACCTTCCCGACCAACGACTGCGCGATGTGAATCATCTCGCCCAAACTGGTCGAGGTCGGCCGGCATCGCAACATCGAGATCATCACCCAGGCGGAAGTACTGTCGCTGGAGGGCGGCCCGGGCCGCTTCACCGCCAAGGTCCTCGAGCGCCCGCGTTACATCGACCCCGCCAAGTGCACGAGCTGCGGCGAGTGCGCCAAGGTCTGCCCCGTCCCGCTGCCCAACGAGTACGACGAGGGGCTTTCCACCCGGCGCGCGGCGTTCAAGCAGTACCCCCAGGCCATTCCGGGCGCTTTTGCCATCCACAAGGCGGACAAGGCCCCCTGCCGGCTGGCCTGCCCGGCCGGCCTGAACGTGCAGGGCTATGTCCAGATGGTCAAGGAGGGCAAGTACCGGGAGGCCTTGCGGATCATCATGGAGGACCTGCCCCTGCCCGGGGTGTTGGGCCGCATCTGCCCGCATGGGTGCGAAGACGCCTGCCGGCGGGCCGAAAAGGACCACCCGGTGGCGATCCGCAACCTGAAGCGGCTCGCGGCCGACCAGGCCGACCCGCGGGAGATCGCGATCGCCTGCGCGCCGCCCCGGCCCGAAACGGTGGCCATCATCGGTTCCGGACCGGCGGGGCTGTCCTGCGCCTACCACCTCGCGCGCCGCGGCATCCGCGCCACGATCTTCGAGGCCTTGCCGGCCCCCGGCGGAATGCTCCGCGCCGGGATTCCCGCCCACCGGCTGCCGCGCGAGGTGCTCGACCGGGAGATCGAGGTCATCACCCACCTCGGGGTCACGATCAAAACGGGTACGGCCCTGGGCCGGGACGTCACGATCGACGGGCTCTTCGCCGACGGGTTCAAAGCGGTCTACCTTGCGCTCGGCGCCCACAAGGGGATCGAGCTCGGAGTCCCGGGCGAACGCAGCGAGGGAGTGCGGCAGGGGGTCGAATTTTTGCGCGAGGCCAACCTCACCGGATCGACCCCGGTCGGCCGCCGGGTGGCGGTCATCGGCGGGGGCAACCTCGCCATCGACGTCTCGCGCTCGGCCCTCCGCCTCGGCGCGGAGGAGGTCACGATCATCTACCGCCGCACGCGGGCCGAGATGCCGGCCTGGGAAGAGGAGATCTGCGCGGCCGAGGCCGAAGGAGTGGCGATCACCTACCTCGCCGCCCCCCAGGAGATCCTCACCCGCGAGGGCCGGGTGGCCGGACTGCGTCTGATCCGCATGGAGCTGACCGAGCCCGACTCCTCCGGCCGCAGGCGGCCCGTCCCCGTCCCGGGCAGCGAATTCGAAATGGCCTGCGACCAGGTCATCCCGGCCATCGGCCAGCGCCCGGACCTCTCCGCCCTGGAGGAGGCCTCCGGCGTGAGTTTCTCCCGCTGGGGGACCGTGGAGGCCGACGGGGTCTCCTATGCCACGGGGCGCCCCGGCGTCTTCGCGGGCGGGGATCTGCTTACCGGACCCTGGGTGGCCATCGGCGCCGTCGCCGCCGGCAAGGAGGCGGCCGAGTCGATCCGGCGCTACCTCGACGGGGCCGACCTGGCCGCGGGCCGCGAGCCGGTCAAAAACGAGCACCCCGTCTACCGCCCCGTGCCGCCGGACGAACCGCGGCGGGACCGGGCCCACATGCCCGAGCTGCCGGAGGCCGCCCGCCGCGGCAACTTCAACGAAGTCGAGCTCGGCTATGACGAAGCGGCCGGCCGCGCCGAGGCCGGCCGCTGCATCAACTGCGGCTACTGCTGCGAATGCGGCGAGTGCGTCAGCGCCTGTCTCGCCCACGCCGTCGACCACACCCAGATGCCGCGGGTGCACAACATC
>JBFYWT010000134.1:0-7254 GCA_041310895.1 Desulfobacteraceae bacterium
AAATCCATAATACTGCATCTAAGACCTCGCGAGGTTCGCGCTCTTTGCGGCCTCGCGGATCTTTGGGCCGTTTTGCTGAGAGTATTATGGGCTCTATCCGATTCCATTGTTCGTTTGTAAGATCCATCCTGATTGTATTGCATAATCAAGATGTTATGTCTAGACTTTTTTTGAGATAAGTTCTAAAGTGACTAATGTTGAAAGTGACTAAAGATAAAAGTGCCTAAAGTTACAAGTGACTAAAGTGACTAAAGTTGAAAGTGACTAAAGATAAAAGTGACTAAAGTGAGCTAAAGTTAGAAGGACGGCAAACGAACCAAGGTGATCGGAAAGAGTTTTTTTCCTTTTGAATCCAAATATTTCAGTCATCCTATTTTCATTTTTTCAACTTTAGGCACTTGTAACTTTAGGCACTTTAGGCACTCTCTTTTTTCGACTTTAGTCACTTTCATTTTTCAACTTTATCCCCAAACATCCCCCGGATCGCTTCGGGGTCGGCGCGGCAGATGCCGCGCTCGGTGATCAGGCCGGTGATGAGGCGGGCCGGGGTCACGTCGAAGGCGAAGTTGGCCGCCGGACTGGCCGCGGGGCAGAGCCGCACGCGGACCGAGCGCTCGCCGTCCCACCCGGTGACGCAGCGCACCTCGTCCGGATCGCGCTCCTCGATCGGGATGGCGCCGAGGCCCTCCCGCAGGCTCCAATCGAAGCTGCTCGAGGGCAGGGCCACGTAGAACGGGATCCCGTTGTCATGAGCCGCAAGGGCCTTCAGGTAGGTGCCGATTTTGTTGGCGATGTCGCCGGAAGCGGTGGTCCGGTCGGTGCCGACGATGACGAGATCCACCCGGCCCTGTTGCATGAGATGGCCGCCGGTGTTGTCGGCGATCACGGTGTGAGGGACCCCGACCGCGGCGAGTTCCCAGGCGGTGAGGCGGGCGCCCTGGTTGAGCGGCCGGGTCTCGTCCACCCACACGTGGACCGGCAGCCCCCGCGCGACGGCGGCGTAGATCGGGGCCGTGGCCGTCCCGTGCTCGACGCAGGCCAGCCACCCGGCGTTGCAGTGGGTGAGCACGTTGACCGGGCGGCCCGGGTTGGCCCGGGCCAGCGCTGCGATAACGGCCAGGCCGCTCTCGCCGATCCGGCGGCAGTTCTCGACCTCGGCGGCCGTGATGGCCTCGGCCTCGCGCCAGGCCGCCGCCGCCCGCCGGCCGGGGTCGGGAGAGGCCAGGGCGGCCGCCAGCACCCGGTCGACCGCCCAGGCGAGGTTGATCGCGGTGGGCCGGGCGGCCTTGAGCCGCGCGGCGGATGCTTCCAGGAGCGGCGCCTCCGGCTCCCGGCGGGCGGCGCCGGCCAGGGCCCAGGCCGCCGTGACCCCGATCAGGGGGGCGCCGCGGACCACCATCTCCTTTATGGCATAAACGGCCTCATCGACCGTGTTCAGGTCGCGCACCACCCGCTCGTGAGGGAGCCGGCGCTGGTCGATCACCTGGAGGGTGAGACCGTCGTCCGCTATCCAGATCGGCCGCGGCGTCATGGACGGCTAGAGTTTCGCCAGGGCGAAGTCGGTCTGCACCTCGCCCTGCAGCGCGTGGCGGCGGAAGACCTGGCGCATGCGATTGGCGTCCATGTGCTGATAGACGATCGGCTCCGAGTCGAGGACCTCGACCGTGATGTTCGGTTCGCTGCTGCACATCCCCATGCAGCCCGAGGTGACGACCCGGATGTCCTGCCGGTCGGCCTCGGCCATCTCCTCCATGAGGGATTTCATGACGTCGCGGGCGCCGGCCGCAATCCCGCAGGTCCCCATGTGCACGGTGATTTTCACGCGGACTTCGCCGCCGTGGCGCACCGCCGTGGCCTTGGTGGTCTCTTCCTTGATGCGTTTGAGGTCGTCAATCGTCAGTTTCGGCATGCGTGCTCTCCTCCGTACCGGATGCGCCGGGGGGCCGGTGCATCCTCTCCAGTGTATCGCGAATCCATCGCTCCAGCTGCCGGAGCGTGCCCGGGTCGCGCAAGTCCGCTCCGCCGTCGATGAGCTCCCGGGTGTCCAGCGTGAGCTCCTCCCCATCTACCGTGTGGGCGTAAACAAAGTCAATATGCGGGTTGCCGAGGATCAGCATGGAGAGGGTTCCGGCCATATCCCCCAGAGGGGCGCGGTCGATGTGGCTGTGGCGGAAGTGGGCCCTGACTTCGGTGCCCCGGCCGGGCGCTGCGGCCACGCTCAGATCTCCCTCGCAGCGCCGGGCGGCGGCTGCAAGCAGGGAGAGCCCCAGACCCACCCGGCGGGTGGTGCGCGAGGTGATGAAAGGGTCCTCCGGGTTGCCGGCCTTCTCCGGGGGCATTCCCCGCCCGTTGTCGCGCACCGCGATCGAGAGCCGGTCGGCGGGGCGGCTCTCTTCCACCCGGATCTCGATGCGCCCGGCCCCGGCGGTGATCCCGTTTTCGACGACGTCCAGGATGTGCAGCGAGAGCTCCCGCATTCAGACCATGACTCCCCGCCCCATTTCGGCCCGCAGCGCGCGGCCGATCTCACACAGGGTGGGAGCCGCCATGCGCAGCACCGTGGCGGCCCGGCCGATATCTTTTAGAAAGTGGGCATCCGAGGAGGTGACGCAGGGAAGTGTGCCGATCATGGGGCAGCGCTCCCGCGCCTGGGCCAGGGGGATCCGGTAGGAGACCTCCACCCCATCCAGCCCCAGGTCCGGAGGGATGAAGCCCAGCTGGTTGATGATCCCGTTGGCCGGACGGTCCACGTGGCAGCTGATGCTCAGGCCGCCGAGCGCATGGGTGCAGTGCACGATCTCCTCCAAACTGTGGGTGGTGGCGCCGATCAGGAGCCGGGGGTTCTCGCCGAGGACCTCGTTGTCTTCGTTGGCGACGACCTGGTAGCCGAAGAGCTCCGGCTGGTTTTCCCCCGGCAGGCCGGCGTAGACGAACGCCTGCATGGCGAGGGCTTGGTCCAGCGCATCGAAAAGGGCCAGGATGTGGACCTCCTCCCGGGAACAGACCTCCATCCCCGGCAGCACCGCCACCCCCGCCCGGCGTCCTTCCCGCATGGCGGCACCGGCGTTTTCACTGGTGTTGTGGTCGCAGACGGCGATCAGGTCGAGGCCGGCTGCGCGGCTGCGCCGGACCACGTCGCGGGGGCTCATCTCCCAGTCGCCGCAGGGGGAGAGGCAGGTATGGATGTGCAGGTCGGCCTTGAACTCCCGCAGTGCGCTGTGCTCATCGCCGGCCATGGGGTCCTGCAGTCAGGCGGCGGCCGGTTTCCCGACGCCGGACTCATAAAGCCGGCCGGCCAGATCGTAGGCCGAATGCGGCCAGATCAGGATGGGGATCCCCTCCTGGTCGGCCTTGCGGAGGGTCTCCTCGTCCGGGCGCCGGTCGCCGGTCAGGATCACCGCCGCCATCTCCCGCAGGACCGCCACGGCAACGATGTTCTGGTGGCCCTGAACCGTCAACCAGACGCAGCCCGGGGGGGCGTTGGCCATGATCTCGCTCAACAGGTCGCCGCAGTAGCCCCCTTTGACCTCGCGCTCGAGGCCCTTTCCGCCGGTGGCCGCTGTGAGCCCGAAGCGCTCCATCATCTCCCTGACCTTCATTTGCGCTCCTCCTTTTATGAGTCAGAGTACCGAATTAAAAGTCAGAGTGCCGGCTCGGAACTCCGACTCCGACTTCGTTACCTGACTGGCCGCCGGGAGGGGGGGTCCCCGCCTCGTTCCTGCCAGTGGCAGTCTTTCATGTCCGTCTGGCCCCGGACCACGTCTTCGGCGAAGGTCCGGCAGTCGGGGGCGCCGCAGGCGCCGCAGCCCCAGCCGGCGACCTGTTCCAGGATGGTTTCGATGCGTTCCATCTGCTCCAGGTTTAACGCCGGTTTGCGGTCGCCGAACAGGCGGGTCAGCTCCACGGCGCTCTGTTCGGGCTGAAACCGGCCTTTCTCGTAGAGCCGGAGAATCGTATTGCGCGGAACGCGCCGCCCCAGCCCGTAGATGTGGAGCATGCGCTGGACGTTGCTTTTGGCCATATACTTGTCAACGGCAGTGAGTACCCCCCCCAGGCAGCCTTCGCGGCAGGTGCGGAACTCGAAATACTCGACATCCTGGAAGAGGCCCATCTCGATCTTCTGCAGGTACTCGGTGGTCTCCTTCAAGCCGGGCACGGCCATGGATTTTTCGATCTTCATGCTGGCGATCTCACCGCCGGACATGGCGACCAGCGCCGCGTTGCCGGTGGCGCAGGTCTCGAACTCGAGCAGGGTCTCGGAGAAAGGGGTCACCTCTTGAAGGATGGCTTCGACCCGCTGCTTGAGCTCCGGGTAGATCTCGTTGATTCCAATCGGGATGGCCGGGTGCTTGCGCGCCGCCGCCATCCCGTCGGTGGGGGACACGGCCATCGTCGGGCAGGGGTTGATGTAGTACATGATGACCTTGCGGCCGCGGGCTTCGTATTGGGGGATCAGCCGCTCGCGCACTTCGCGGGCCATCAGCGCCACGGGGCGCAGCACCGGCAGCACGTTGGGCAGCAGGCTCGGAAACTGGAAGGCGATCAGCCGCACGACGGCCGGGCACACCGGCGAGATCAGCGGCCAGGGGGCCTCGCCGGACTCGCGGTTGCGCCGGATGAACTCCGCCGCGGCGAACTGAAACATCTCGAGGAAGATCGACATGTCGATGGTATGGTGAAACCCCATCTGTCGCAGGCCGAGCAGCACGTCCTTGGGCATGACGTTGGGGAACTGGGCGTAGAGCACCGGGGAGACCAGCGCAATCGCCACGTGGTCCTGGACGATGGTCTCCGGCTTCACGGCGGCCGCGGTGATGGCGCCGGCCGTGCAGACACGGATGCAGGCGCCGCAGCCGATGCACAGATCGACGAATCGGACCGAGGTGTGACGGCGAAGGCGGATGGCCCGGGTCGGGCAGACCTTGAGGCAGTCGGCGCAGCCGGTGCACCGCTCGGGGTGGAAGCGCACGTAATCGGTGGCCTGCGGATCGGCGATCATGGCTCCTCGGTCAGGGAGGGCAGAACAAAGCGCATCGTCACGCGGGTCCCCTGGCTCGGCGCGGAGTCGATGTGGATGGCGTCCGCGTTGGTTTTCATGTTCATGAGCCCCATGCCGGCGCCGAAGCCCATTTCGCGGGCCTCTTCGGAGGCGGTGGAGTAGCCGGGCTGCATGGCGCGTTCGATATCCTCGATGCCCGGTCCGTCGTCATTGACGGCAAGGCTCAGGTGATCGGCTTCGATGTCGAGCAGGATCTGCCCGTTGCCGCCGTGGATCACCGCATTCATTTCACCTTCATAGCAGCAGATCGCGATGCGCCGGATCAGGGCCGGATCCAGGCGCATGGCCTTGAGGATGTTCTGAACGTGGATCGACGCCTCGCCGGCGTGGACGAAGTCCCGCGCGACGATGGGGTAGCTCTTTTGAAGGCTGGCCATGGATCAGCGCTGCGCCCGTCCCCGCCCTACCGCCGCCCGTCCAGTCCGGCCAGACCGCAGGCATGCAGCCTTCCGCAGCAGACGAACAGGCCGTGGGTGGTGTTGAAGAGCGGCATTCCCTCGGCCTTGGCCACCTCGATCACCTCGGGCAGCGGCTTTTTTCCGCGGACGAAGACGATCGCCACCACCCCGGCGATCTTGGACGTGCGCACCACTTGAACGGAGGTGAGCCCGGTCAGAAGCAGGATCCCCTCGGTGGGCCGGGCCAGGACGTCGCTCATGAGATCGCTCGCCCCGCAGCGCGTGATTTCGATCCCGAGGTGATCTTCTTCTAAAAGCGCCGTCGCTTCCAACTCCCGTACGATGTCGGCCAGTTTCATCGCGTGCATCCTCGTGTGGGGTCCGCGCAACCTCACGCCCGGTGCGGACCGAGTTCGGTCACTATAGAATGGGGGGGTGGGGGTGTCAAGGAAGGGGGAAAGATGGAAAAGGGTTCACGGCACACGGCACACGGCGCACGGGAAACTAAAGTGCAAACTCAACCAACCCAACAAACTCCTTTCCGTGCGCCGTGCACCGTGTCCCGTGAACCGTCTTTCAACAACCCGCTAATGGCCGGGGCAGCGCGCAGCCCCGCAGGCGCTCGCGGCGATGGCCTCGACCCGGTCCATGATCTCTTGCAGGTCGACCGTCAGCAGGCGCCGGTTGCGGGCCAGCACCCGGCCCGCCGCCACCACCGTGTCCACGTCCGCTGCGCCGGCGGCATAGACGACGGCCGAGGCCGGCCGGTGCAGTGGGGTCAGGTGCGGCGTGCGGGTGTCGATCAGGATCAGGTCCGCCTGCTTGCCGGCTTCGAGCGATCCGATCTCCCGCTCCAGTCCCAGGGTGCGGGCACCCTCGATCGTGGCCATGCGGATCGCGGTCTCGGCAGGAACCGCCGCGGGGTCCATACGGTCCACCTTGTGCAGTTTGGCCGCAAGATCCATGGCCCCGAGCAGGTCGAGGTCGTTGTTGCTCGCGGCGCCGTCGGTGCCGAGTCCCACGGGGATCCCGGCTGCATGCATCGCCGCTACCGGGGCAATGCCCGAGCCGAGCTTGAGGTTGCTTTCCGGGTTGTGGGAGACCTTTGCCCCGCGGGCGGCGATGAGGGCGATGTCGGCGGCGTCCACCCAGACGCAATGGACGAGGAGCGTCCTTGCATCGAGGACGCCGATCCGGTCGAGCCAGGCGATCGGCGAGAGCCCGCGGGTTGCCAGCATCTCGTCCCGCTCGCGGCGGGTTTCGGCGGCGTGCACCTGGAAGAGCAGCCCCATTTCATCGCAGAGCCTTTTCGCGCCGACCAGGGTCGCCGCCGAGCAGGTGGTGGGCGAGTGGCAGAACACTGAAGGGGTGATGGTGCCGGTGCGGCCGCGCCAGGCGGCAGTGAACGTTTGCGCCGCGCGGAGGTTATCGGCCGGGTCGGGAACGCCCGGGGCCGGGAAGTCGATGACACCCTGGCCCAGCACCGCCCGCAGGCCGAAATCCTTAACAGCGGCGGCAACGGCCTCCTCATGGAAATACCCGTCGCAGCAGGTGGTGGTACCCGAAAGGGCCATCTCCGCACACGCGAGCAGGGTGGCCCAACGGACCGACTCGGGGGTGAGCGCCGCGCGCTCGGCCGGAAAAATGTGATCGTTCAGCCAGACATCCAGCGGGAGATCGTCCGCGAGCCCCCGGAAGAGAGTCATCGGCAGGTGGGTGTGGGTATTGACGAGCCCCGGCATGAGGATCCCGCCGCGGGCGTCGATGACCTCGCCCGCCGCCGGCAGAGGGGAGGGA
>JBFYWT010000146.1:0-3260 GCA_041310895.1 Desulfobacteraceae bacterium
ACGGGGAAATCCTTTTCAAGGGACGCGACCTGCTCAAGCTGAACCGCCGGGAGATGCGGCGGATCCGCGGCAACGAGATCTCCATGATCTTTCAGGAACCCATGAGCTCGCTCAACCCGGTGTTCACGGTCGGCAACCAGATGCAGGAAGTGGTGGCGCTGCACCAGGCGGTTGGCCGGGACGAGGCCCGCCGCATTTGCGTCGACATGCTCCGGCAAGTGAAGATGCCCGATCCCGATCAAGTGTTGGCGAAGTATCCCCACGAGCTTTCGGGCGGCATGCGCCAGCGGGTGATGATTGCGATGGAACTCTCCTGCCGACCCGACTTGTTGCTGGCCGACGAGCCCACGACGGCGCTGGACGTCACGGTACAGGCCCAGGTCCTGTCGATCCTGGAGGGCATCACCCGCCGGCAGGGAGTGGCGGTGCTTTTTATCAGCCATGATCTGGGGGTCATCGCTCAGCTCTGCGACCGCGTGGCTGTCATGTACGCCGGCGGCATCGTCGAAACCGCTCCGGCCGCGGCGATCTTTGCCGGACCGCGGCACCCCTACACCCAGGGGCTGCTCCAGGCCATCCCGCGCATCGACGACGGCAAGGAGGCCCTCATGGTGATCCCGGGGACGGTCCCGAGCCTGATCGATCCGCCGCGAGGCTGCCGGTTCCACCCGCGCTGCGGGCACCGGTTTCAACCCTGCGATCGCGAACCGCCGCCCTTTTACGAACCCTCACCGGGGCACCGGGTGGCCTGTCATCTCCACGCGGGCGAGGACCAGAGAAGGTCATGGAACCGGTCATAGAAGCCAGGGACCTGGTAAAGTATTTCCCGATCCACAGCGGGGTTTTTGGGCGGCACGTGGATTATCTCAAGGCCGTGGACGGGGTGAGCTTCGCCCTGCACCGCGGGGAGACCCTGGGGCTGGTGGGCGAGTCGGGCTGCGGGAAGACCACCGTCGGCTACCTCGTGCTGAACCTGCTGTCACCGGACCGAGGCACGGTCCGCTTCAAAGGCGTGGATGTGCCCGGCCTACGCGGAAAGGCTCTGCGCGAGATCCGGCGCAACCTTCAGGTGGTCTTCCAAGATCCCCAGTCATCCTTGGACCCGCGGATGCTGGTCAAGAAAACGGTGGGCGCCCCGCTGGAGGTGAACCGCCTCGCCCGGGGGGCGGAGGTGGTGCGGCGGGTCCAGGCGATGCTGGCGGAGGTGGGGCTGAGCGAGGAGCATGCCTACCGCTACCCGCACGAGTTCAGCGGCGGGCAGCGCCAGCGCATCGGGATTGCCCGGGCGCTGATCACCGGGCCCGAGTTCGTGGTGTTCGATGAGCCGACCTCGGCCCTGGACGTGTCGGTTCAGGCCCAGATCCTCAACCTGGTGAAGGATCTCCAGCGACGCCATGGCTATGCGTACCTCTTCATCTCCCATGACCTGAGCGTCATCAAGCACATGAGCCACCGCATCGCGGTCATGTATCTCGGGATCATTGTCGAGACCGCCGCGACCGGAGACCTCTTCGCAGAACCGCTGCACCCTTACACCCGCGCGCTCATGAGCGCATTGCCCCTGCCGGACCCCGGCAAGCGCACCATGCTCGCGGTCGTGGCGGGGGATGTGCCCAGCCCCGTCAACCTGCCCGCCGGCTGCCGGTTCCATCCGCGCTGCCCCGAGGCCCGCGAGATCTGCCGGCGCAGCGCGCCGGAGCTGCGGGAGGTGAAGGCCGGGCACCGGGCCGCCTGTCATTTATATGAATAAAACCCGAGGAAGGAGTCTATTATCCAGATGAAGATCTACATTTCGGCAGACATTGAAGGCATCGGCGGCGTCGTGCGCCAGGAGCACTCCTCCACCGACGGACGGGAATACCGCTGGGCGCGGAAGATGATGACCGAAGAGGTCAACGCCGCCATCCGCGGCGCGTTCGACGGCGGCGCGGAAGAAGTGGTGGTCGCCGACTCGCACAACGTCGGCTTGAACCTGATCCCGGACGAGCTGGATGCCCGCGCGTCCCTGATCATGGGGTCGCCGAGGCCTCTGTGCATGATGGACGGGATCCACCTCGGATTCGACGCGGCGTTCCTGGTCGGCTACCATGGAAAGGCCGGCACCGCCGACAGCAACCTGGTCCACATCTTCAACCGGCGCATCGCCGAGGTGCGGGTGAACGGCATCGACATCGGCGAGATCGGTCTGAGCGCAGGCCTGGCCGGATTTTACAAAACCCCGGTGGCCCTGGTGACCGGCGACGATCAGGCCGTGGGAGAGGCTTCCCGGCTGCTGCCCGGCGTGGAAACGGCGGAGGTGAAGAAGGCCATCGGCGCATACGCGGCGCGGTGCCTGCATCCGGACAGAACCCGCGCCCTCATCTACGAGGCCGCCCGGCGTACGATGAAACTGAGCGGTTCTTGGCCGTTGTTCCGCGTGGATCCGCCGGTGGAGCTGACCCTGCGTTTCACCACGACCTCCGCCGTCGACCGGGTCCTGCGCATGCCCGGCGTCGATCGGCTGGACGGAGTATCCGTGCGCTATGCCGGCAAGGACTTCATCGAGGCCTTCAAAGCCTTTAACACGATGGCCGACCTGATCGAGTTGATCGCCTATATCTGATTATTGCCCGCCGAGCGATGTGCGGCCCAGAGCTTGAAAGATTGGATCCTATCGCGCAGCCGTCAGGCTGGCCTCCCAACCGAGCATCGCTTTCTTGCGTGCCGGGCCGCCGCCGTAGTTGCCGAACTCGGCCGTCTTGCGGACGACCCGGTGGCAGGGGATTACGAACGAGACCGGGTTCTTGCCGACCGCGTTGCCCACGGCGCGCACGGCTTTAGGCAAGCCGATGTAAAGCGCGATGTCCTCGTAGGTCACTACGGTGCCGACCGGGATGCGCAGCAGCGCCTCCCAGACCTTGATCTGGAAATTGGTCCCCTTGACCAATACGGGGATGGGGTTTGAACTCCGCCACATGGCGGGGTCGTAAATGCGCGCCGCGAGCGGTCGCGTCCCGGAGGGGTCTTCCAGAAAGCGGGCCTTTTTCCAGGCATTTTTAAGCTCGGAGAGGAGCGCCGGACGGCTGCCGTTGCGCACGAACGAAAGCCAGCAGATCCCGCGGCCGGTCTGCGCGATCAGGCATTCGCCGAAGGGGCTGCCGTGAAACCCGTAGGAGATGGTGAGCCCCTCGCCGCGGGCCTTGAACTCGCCGGGGGTCACCGCCTCGCAGGCCACAAAGAGGTCGTGCAGCCGTCCGGGGCCCGAAAGTCCGGCATCGAAG
>JBFYWT010000067.1:0-6074 GCA_041310895.1 Desulfobacteraceae bacterium
CCGCCTCCAAGGGCAAAAAGGCGATCGAGCAGATGTTCAGCCCCGAGTTCAGAAACCGCCTGGACGATGTCATCGCCTTCAACGCCCTTTCCCCGCCCATCATGGAGATGGTGGTGGACAAATTCATGCAGGAGCTGAACGACCAGCTCGCGGTTAAAAAAGTGCGCCTCAGCTACACGCCGGCCGTGCGGGCCTGGCTGGCGAAGAAGGGGCACGACGTGCGCTACGGGGCGAGGCCGCTGGCGCGGGTGATCCAGACCGAAATCAAGAACCCGCTTTCCGACGAGCTCCTCTTCGGGCGCATCCAGAAAGGCGGCGAGGTTGCCCTGGACCTGGCCGAGGACCGACTGACCTTCCGCTTCGACTGACGCCGGCATGCCCGTCTTCATGCTTTCGGAGGAGGTGGCCTTCCCGCCCCCCCATCTATCCACTCCCGAAGGCCTGCTGGCGGTGGGAGGGGATCTCAGCGAAGAGCGTTTGCTGCTCGCCTACCGGATGGGAATATTCCCCTGGTACTCCGAGGGGGAACCGATCCTGTGGTGGTCACCCGATCCGCGCCTGGTTCTCTACCCCGCGGAGTTTCATCTCTCCCGTTCCCTCGGCCGAACGCTCCGGAAGAACGTCTTCGAGATCACCATGGACCGGGCCTTTCCCGAGGTCATCGGCGCGTGCGCCGGGCTGCGCGCGGAGCGGGGAGAGGGCACCTGGATCGGGCCCGAAATGGTGGCGGCCTACTGCCGGCTGCATCGCGCGGGGTTCGCCCACTCGGTGGAGGTGTGGGCGGAAGGGGATCTCGCGGGGGGGCTCTACGGGCTGTCGCTCGGCGCCGGGTTTTTCGGCGAGTCCATGTTCAGCCGCCGCAAGGACGCCTCCAAGGCGGCGCTGGCCGCCCTGGTCGCCCATGTTCAGCCTCTCGGTCTCCACTTCATCGACTGCCAGGTCACGACCGGGCACCTCATGCGCCTGGGAGCGCGGGAAATCCCGCGCCGGCAGTACCTCGGGGAGCTGAAGCAGGCGCTCACGGCACCCACCTTCGCGGGGTGCTGGCGCTGGGAGGCGCCGGAGGGCTTTGCGGGAGCGCGGCGGCGCCGCGGCAGGCCCTGATGCGGTTGAGCCCTTACTGGATCAATTTACCCCAACCGCGAGAAAGCCGATGACACGACTTTGCATCTTTTGCGAGATTGTGGCCCGCCGCGCGCCGGCGGAGGTCATCCACGAGACGGAGCACCTGGTGGTCTTTCCCGACATCCGGCCGCAGGCGCCGGTCCACCTTCTGATCGTACCGAAGCGGCATATCCGCAGCGTAAACGAGCTTGCGGCGGAGGACCGCCTCCTGGTGGGGGAGATGTTCCTGGCCGCCCGGGAGATGGCGCAGCACCGCGGGATCGCGCAGTCCGGGTACCGGCTCCAGGTGAACGTCGAGCGCGGGGGAGGGCAGGTGATCTTCCATCTGCACATGCACCTCGTGGGCGGGTGGCGGGGATAGGCGCATGCCCTGCGGCATGACGACGCCACCCATTGAACCGCGGGTCCCCCGCCCTTTCGCGTCGCCGGGGGGAATCTACGTTCACGTCCCCTTCTGCGTGCACAAATGCGCCTACTGCGATTTTTATTCGACGACCGAGCTCAGCCTAAAACCGGCCTTCCTGAAGGCCCTCGAACGGGAAATCAGGGGTGCGCCGGATCGGCTGGTCTGCGACACCATCCACTTCGGCGGCGGGACCCCCTCCCTGCTCACAGCGGCCGAGGCGGCCCGCATCCTGGACGCCCTGGCCGCGGCTGTACCGCTCCAGTCCCCGGTTGAAATCACCCTGGAGGCGAACCCGGGCACGCTGGGGCCCGCTGAGCTCTCCGGCTTCCGGGCGGCCGGGGTCAACCGGCTCACCCTCGGGGTGCAGTCCTTCGAGGACCCCTTCCTGAAACTGCTCGGGCGCATCCACACGGCCGCCGAGGCGTACCGGGCGATCGATCAGGCGCGCGCGGCCGGATTCGACAACCTCGGGATCGACCTTATCTACGGGCTCCCGGGCCAAGCCCCTAACGCGTGGCGGCAGGAGCTCCAGGCGGCGGTCGACCGTGGTCTCGAGCACATCGCCTGCTACATGCTGACCCTCGAGCCCGGCACGCCGCTTTTCGAGCGGCAACGGGCCCATCGGTTCGAGCCGGCGGCGGAGGAGGGGGTTGCCGAGCTCTTTCTGGCCACCTCCGAGTTTCTGGCGGCAAACGGCTATGTGCACTACGAGGTTTCCAACTTCGCCCGCGCGGATGGGGATGGCCCCTTTTATTCGCGGCACAACTGTAAATACTGGTCTTGCGTGCCCTATCTCGGGTTCGGCCCCGCGGCCCACTCCTTTCTGCCGCCGAAGCGGTTCTGGAACCACCGCAGCCTCAAACGCTACCTGGTGGACCTGGCCACGGGGGCGCCTGCGCGCGGCGGGGAGGAGGAGTTGGGCCTTGAGCAGCTGATGACGGAGGTCGTCATGCTCGGCCTGCGCACGGCCTGGGGGATCGACCTCGCGGATTTCCGCGAGCGGTTCGGGGCCGGCCCGGCCGCCGCTCTTGACGCCGCGGCGCAGGAGCTTGCCGCCCGCGGCCTTCTGATCTCAAACGGCACCCGCCTCGCGCCGACGCTCCGCGGCATGCTCTACCTCGACAGCGTCACGGCCGCTCTTGTGCAACCCTTGTAACCTTTGTGGGAGCGGCTTCCAGCCGCGATTTTTTCGATAAAGGTCGGGGGCTACCCCCGGCGCAGCTTGCGGATGTCGCCCACGCGGAGGGTCACGTTCTTCGAGTCGAAGTACTCGAAGAGCGGGATGAGAAACTTGCGCGACGCCCCGCCGGTCAGCTCCTTGAACTGGGACGGGTTGATTTCGCCGTTCTGCTCGAGGAACCGCACCAGGCGGGCTCTCAGGTCCTGGATCGCTTCGGCGTGGAAGAAGAGATCGTCCTTGGTGCGGATGATCAGCCCCTCTTCGATCAGAAGATTGAGGACATCCTTGGCCTGGCCCGGATCGGCCTTGAGGGACTCGACCACGTCCCGGAAGAAGGGGGGCTGCAGCCCGCTCTTGTTGTAAACCTCGATCAGTTTGCGCCGCACGCTCGCCTCGTCCCCGGCGAGCGAGACCTTGTGGCTCGTCAACCGGACCGTCTTGTCCTCCTGCAGGACGGCGTTGTCCCTGATCATCTGGTTGAGGACGAGGTTGAATACCTTGATGTCCGCCTCGGCCGGGAACTTGCTCTTCAACTCCTCCTTGAGCATGCCGGATTTGAGCGGAAAGGCCTTATGATAGGACTTGAGGTGCTCGGTCGTTTCGGCGATCAGGGCCTCGAGGCACTTGCGGTGGATGAAGGTGCGGGCCTCCTTGTCCACCTGGATGACGGTGCGGTGGGACATCATGGCCTGGAGGGCGGCGTCGAGCTGCTTGTCCGTGAGGCTCGTCATCAGGCGCAGATCGGAGAAGGCGACCCCCGCGGGGCCGGAGGCCTCGATGTGAAAGCCGATCAGCGGCTCCGGGCCGAAGGTAAGAATGGCGGCAAGGCCCGCGACGATCTCCGGCTTGAAACGCTTGTGCTTGGGCGGAATGGGGTTGAGGATCCGGCCGCCGCCGGTGGTGCGGACGGGCGAGTAGCTGCGCGCGACGAAGTGATCGCCCTTGACGAGGGCCACCGGCTGGTCGAGCCGGAGCTGGGCCGCCGTCTCCCCGCCCGGGGCGAGCTCGTCGCGATCGAGCAGGATCAGGTTGCCGAGGATTTCGGAGGTTCCGGTGTGGAATCGCACCCGGGTGCGGTTCTTGATCGGCCGGGGGTTGCTGGCCAGGTAGCGGAACTGGACGTCCGCCATGTAGCTCGGCTTGAGCCCCTGGGGGATCGAGAGGACGTCCCCGCGGTTGATCGCCTCCTTGTCCAGCCCCTGGAAGTTCACGGCCGTGCGTTGCCCGGCCTCGGCGGCGTTCACGCTCAGGTTGTGGACCTGGATTCCGCGGACCTTGGAGGTGATGCCCGAAGGGTAGATCATGATGGGATCGCCCACCTGGACTCGTCCGGAGATAAGCGTCCCGGTGATGACCGTCCCGAAGCCTTTCATGGTGAAGACCCGGTCGACCGGGAGGCGGAAGAGGCTCGATGCGGGGCGCTCGGGGACCTCGCGGCTCAAGCCGTCCAGGGCCGCGATGAGCTCCGGCAGTCCCTGGCCGGTCTGCGCGGAGACGGGCAGGATCGGCGCATTTTCGAGAAAACTGCCGCGCACGAATTCCTTGACGTCCTCCTGCGCGAGCTCGAGCATCTCCTCGTCCACGAGGTCGATCTTGGTGAGCGCGACCAGGCCGTGGCGCACCCCCAGAAGGGTGCAGATTTCCATGTGCTCGCGGGTCTGGGGCATGACCCCCTCGTCGGCCGCGATCACCATGGCGACGATGTCGATTCCGGTGGCCCCCGCCACCATGTTCTTCACGAACTTCTCATGGCCGGGAACGTCCACGACGCCCAGGTGCTGGCCGTTCGGCAAATTGAGGTGGGCGAAGCCGAGCTCGATGGTGATCCCGCGCTCCTTTTCCTCCTTGAGCCGGTCCGTGTCGATGCCGGTCAGGGCCCGGACGAGGGAGGTCTTGCCGTGGTCGATGTGCCCGGCGGTGCCTAAGATGACCTGTTTCACGCGTTTACGCTCCTGATGCAGACCCGGTGTTCACGGAATCCGCCCTTTGGCAATGCATTCGCAAGGGAAACCTTTAACGTGTTGATAGAATAAGGCAGTCTTGTGGGAGCGGCATCCTGCCGCGATTTTTTTAAAAGCGCTATCCTGATCCGGCCCAGCGCCGGGCGACCCTTCACGGTTTCCGCCGGTGGCGCAGGTACTCCGCGAAATAGGACAGCCCCACCAGGATGATCGCCAGCCCGATGACGTAGGCGATGCCCGCATCGCCCCGGAACAGGCGGGTGATGATGAAGGCGATGGCGAACCCGACCACGGCACGGATGAGAAAGACATAGAATTGGTTCATGCGGCGGCTCCTCCGGCAAGAATGCGTCGAGAGTCTTTCTATTCAATATCGGGCTGACTTTCAACCTGCGTTTTCAGCAGCGGCCCCTGGCGCCCGTTTTTATCCCGCCGGCCGGCTACGGCTGGAAGGGCCTTGAGCCGGTTTTTGCCAAGCCCCGGCCGAATCCGCTTTTCACTTGATCTTGGCCGCACGATTTGGTAGAAACACAGGTCGTCAAACGGACAGACGGATTGCGGTGGGTGTAGCTCAGTTGGCAGAGCACCGGGTTGTGGCCCCGGTTGTCGTGGGTTCAATTCCCATCACTCACCCCATTTTTTTGCGCCCGTAGCTCAGTTGGATAGAGCGCCGGACTTCGAATCCGTAGGCCGGGGGTTCGAGCCCCTCCGGGCGCGCCAGTGAAATCAAGGGGTTACGCTTAGCGGCGTAACCCTTTTGATTTGGGGTGTGCCCGGATTTGTGCCCGTGACCTGTGTTTCGAGGTAGATCTGCTGCTTCTGGGCTGCCAGCCTCAGGTCTGACTCGTTCACTATGTCGTAGCGGTCAAAGACGGATCGGGTTTTGTGCCCCGACACCATCATGGCCACCCGTTCCGGCACCCCGGCGCGCACCATGTTGCGGACGGCGGTCCGGCGGAAGTCGTGAAAGATGGGCCCTGCCGGCAGTTTCTCCTTCCACTTTTTCACATACCCAGTACTGACTTCGTATCCATATCCGAGGCCCGCCGTTCGGCACGCCTGATTCCAAGCCTTGCGGATGTCCGTTATCTTGCCGGTCCCTGACCGGTTGGGGAAAACATAGGGGGTCAACCGCTCAGAACGCTTCCGAGCGGTCCATTGAGCCTGGGCAACGGTCATCAACTCATCGTCCAAATAAACAGTGCGCCCTTCCTTGTTCTTGGTACTGCCGACCTCCAGCCTGACAATCTTGTTTTCAAGGTCGACCTGGGCCCAGGTCAAGCCGGCGATCTCAGACACTCGCCAGCCGGTTCGATAGGCGAAGGTCACGAACCCTTTCAGGTGGTCAGGCAGGGCCCCCCGCAGTGCCATAAAGTCGGCGTATTCAAAGAACCCTTGTCGC
>JBFYWT010000203.1:0-3165 GCA_041310895.1 Desulfobacteraceae bacterium
ACATGTTCTTCTGCCCGCCGAAAACCGCCGCGTCCTCGGTCATGGAGTCGGAGACGCAGGCGATGGGCTCCTTGAAGTGGCGGTTGAAGTAGGTCCGGAAATAGGCGACGCAGCCCTGGGATCCATGCACATAGGGCAAGGTCTTCTCAAAGCCGAGGGCGCAGAGCACGGCGCCGAGGGGCTGGCAGGCCTTGGCCGGATTGATGGTCAGCGCCTCGCGCTTGAAGTTGAGCTCCTGGTACTCGGCGCTCGTCGTCCACTGGAAGACCTCTTCGATCTTCTCCATGTCGTGGCACTCTTCCACGGTGCTCTGCTTGCGGGCGAGGTTGTCCTTGTAGTCCTCGTCCCTGAACAAGGGGTAGCTCGGCTTGATCTTGTCGACGGTCTGGCTCATGGGGGATCTCCTGCCGCGCCGCTAATCCGCGGACGACGGCTCGGTTGAATCGACACGTTGGTGTTCTGAGAGGCGTTCGATGGGCCGCGGAGACGCAAAGGGCGCCGAGAAGACTAGGCGGATGATCCATCGCCTGGGTGGCCCGGGTCGTCCGTGAGCTCGGCTTAAATCCCCTCTGCGATCACTGCGTCTCTGCGGTTGCCTGTTTACGCGCTGGCGGCGACCGCTTCGGCCTCGGCCGGCTCGTTCTTTGCCCAGGGCGCCTTCAGTTTGCCCCAGCAGGGGTTGTTGATGGTCATGTCCATGTCCCGGGCGAAGATGGCGAAGCCGTCATAGCCGTGGTACGGGCCCGAATAGTCCCAGGAGTGCATCTGGCGGAAGGGGATGCCCATCTTCTGGAAGATGTACTTCTCCTTGATGCCGGAGCCGACCAGGTCGGGTTTGACGCGCTTGGCGAATTCCTCGAACTCGAAGCCGGTGATGTCGTCGTAGAGCAGGGTGGAGTCGCCCATCTCCTTGATGGTGCGGTCGTAGTCGTCATTGTGGGCGAACTCGTACCCGGTGCCGACCACCTCCATGCCGAGATCCTCATAGGCACCGATCACGTGTCGGGGGCGCAGGCCGCCCACGTACAACATGACCCGCTTGCCTTCGAGTCGCGGGCGGTACTTGGCGATCACCGCGTCATATTCGGAGCGATACTTCTCGATGACCTTCTCGGCGTTGGCCTGGATGGTCTCGTCGAAAAAGGCGGCGATCTTACGCAGGGACTCCGCGATCTTGGTGGGACCGAAGAAGTTGTATTCCATCCAGGGAATGCCGTACTTCTCCTCCATGTGCCGGCTGATGTAGTTCATCGAGCGGTAGCAGTGAATGAGGTTGAGCTTGACCTTGGGGCTCAGCTCCATCTCCGACAGGGTGCCGTCGCCGGACCACTGGGCGACCACGCGCAGGCCCATCTCCTCCAGCAGGATGCGAGACGCCCAGGCGTCACCACCGATGTTGTAGTCGCCGATGACGGCCACGTCGTAGGGGGTGGTCTGGAAGGACTCGTCCCCGTCCCGATTGCCGATGACCCAGTCGCGGATCGAGTCATTGGCGATGTGGTGACCAAGCGATTGGGAGACGCCCCGGAAGCCTTCGCAGCGCACCGGCACCACGGGCTTGTCGAGCTCCTTGGCCTTCTTCTTGGCGATGGCCTCGATGTCGTCGCCGATGAGGCCGATGGGGCACTCGGACTGGATGCTGATGCCCTTGCTCAATGGGAACAGGGCCTCGATCTCGGTGATCAGCTTGTCGAGCTTCTTGTCACCGCCGAACACGATGTCCTTCTCCTGGAAGTCGGAAGTGAAGTTCATGGTGCCGAAGCTGTTGATGCCGGTCATTCCGACGTAGTAGTTGCGCCGGCCGGCGCGGGAGTACTGACCGCAACCCACTGGGCCGTGGGAGATGTGGATCATGTCCTTGATCGGGCCCCACACCACGCCCTTGGAGCCGGCGTAGGCACAGCCGCGGACGGTCATCACGCCGGGCAGGGACTTGCGGTTGGAGGTGATGCACTTCTTGGACTGCTCGATGGACTGGTCGTTGACCGCCAGGTGCTTGGCGCGTTCATTCTTGGCCTTGTCAGGGTAGACCTCGAGCACCTCGGCAATGAGGTCGAGGGTCTCTTCGCGAGTTAATTGAGACATGTGGGCTCTCCATTGGGGGCGCGCGGCTAATCCGCCGACAAACGCCCGATTGAACTCAGTCGCGCCCCCCCCGCCAGGAGAGGGACTCGGGATATGGGGAAGCCGCGCGGGGCGACCCCAGGGGTCTGGCTTCTCAGGCAGCGACCTCGTCCGCCTTCCTGCCGATGATCGACTCGTCTTCCTCGTCCAGCAGGCCGAACTCCATGAGGAGATCCTCGAGCTGGTCCATGGTGATTGGGGTCGGAATGACCATGTTCTTGTTGTCGATGATCTTGCGCGCGAGGACGCGGTACTCGTCAGCCTGCTTGGCAGTGGGGTCGTACTCGATGACCGTCATGCGGCGGATCTCCGCGCGCTGCACGACGTTGTCGCGGGGCACGAAGTGGATCATCTGGGTACCGAGCTGGCGGGCGAGCTCTATGATGAGCTCGTCCTCGCGGGCCGTATTGCGGCTGTTGCAGATCAGGCCGGCCAGGCGCACGCTGCCGGAGCTGGCATACTTGACGATGCCCTTGGAGATGTTGTTGGCCGCGTACATGGCCATCATCTCGCCGGAGCACACGATGTAGATCTCCTGGGCCTTGTTCTCGCGGATGGGCATGGCGAAGCCGCCGCACACCACATCGCCGAGCACGTCGTAGAAGACGAAGTCGAGGTCTTCCTCGTAGGCGCCTTCCTCCTCGAGGAAGTTAATGGCGGTGATGACACCGCGCCCGGCACAGCCGACACCGGGCTCGGGGCCACCGGACTCGACGCATTTAATGCCGGCGTAGCCGGTCTTGAGCACGTCCTCGAGTTCCAGGTCCTCGACCGATCCGGCATCGGCGGCCAGATGCATGATGGTGTCCTGGGCCTTGGCGTGGAGGATCAGACGGGTGGAGTCGGCCTTGGGGTCGCAGCCGACGATCATCACCTTCTTACCGGCCTCGGCGAGGCCGGCGACCAGATTCTGGGTGGTGGTGGACTTGCCGATACCGCCTTTGCCGTAGATGGCGCATTGACGCAGGGCCATGGGTAGAATCTCCTTGGTTGCTCGCTCGGATGAGCCGGTTGATCAGAGTCGGACAACCAAAGGGATGC
>JBFYWT010000218.1:0-16178 GCA_041310895.1 Desulfobacteraceae bacterium
CGATCAGCCGCAGGATGGTCGACTTGCCGCAGCCCGAGGGGCCGAGCACCACCAAGAGCTCTCCGGCCTGGGCGGTAAAGCTGACCTGGTCCACCGCGTGCACACGGCCCCAGGACTTGCACACCTTATCGAGCTCGATCTGCATCCGTTTCGGCTCCCACGGCCGGTTGGGTCAGGGCCTTCGCCAGCCCTTATCCCCCTAACAATTTTCTAACAATTCCCTAACATTCGAGCCTCTCTCCGTCAAGTCGCCCTGCATCGGTTGTCAACGCAAGCCCGCCTGATGCGGGATGAGATCGGCCTTCCGGGGAAGTCGGCCCCAAGAACCCCTGGCGCCGTTATTGAAATCCCTTCTTCACCCCCTTGGTCCAAGGGGGTGAAGAAGGGATTTTTGTTGCCGAGAGGACAGCGCCGCCTGCCATAGTTCGCTTTTCACACGGTCACCAAAATTTCAGTAAACTTTTTGGGTGAGCAGCCGATGAGGATTTTATGAGGTTTCTATTCGTCCTGATGGTCTGCGTAACGGTCTGGGGGGGCGCCGCGGCGGCGATGGCCGGTGACGGTGCGGAGCCAGGGGTGCCGATCCTGCTCTACCACCGCTTCGGCCCTGTGGTGGCCGACAGCATGACGGTGCGGACGGCAGTCTTCGAGGCCCACCTGAAGTACCTGCAGGCGAAGGGGTTCGAGGTCATCCCCCTCAAGGAGCTCCTCTCCATGCTCTCCGGTGCTGGGGTTCCGGCCGACCGGCGCTGCGTGGTGCTCGTGGCCGACGACGCCCACCGATCAGTCTACACCGAGGCCTTCCCCCTGCTCAAGAAATACAGGGCGCCGATGACCCTCTTCGTCTATCCCTCGGCCGTCTCCAACGCCGCCTACGCCATGACCTGGGAGCAGCTGCGCGAGGTCCAGGCGAGCGGGCTCTGCGACATCCAGTCCCATACCTACTGGCACCCCAACTTCAAAAAGGAGCGCGAGAAGCTGCCCGCGGCGGAGCTCGAGAAGCTGGTCCAGCTGCAGCTCGTCAAGTCCAAGAACACCCTGGAACGAAAGCTGGGCGGGACGGTCGATCTTCTCGCCTGGCCGTTCGGCATCTTCGACGCCTGGCTGATGGAGAAGGCCGCCGCGGCCGGCTATCGGGCCGCCTTCTCCATCGAGCGCCGCCCGGCGACCCGCCGCGACCATCCGATGGCCCTGCCGCGATACCTCCTGGCCGATTCCGACCGGGATAAGGTTTTTGAAGCGTTGGTAAACACTCCATTTCAGATTGCGCGAAGGGAAAACCGCCATGTCGAACGCCGTTTTTAAGATGATCCTCTGCTTCGTAGTCGTCCTGATATTGGTTCCATGCGCGGGCCACGCCGGTCCGCCGCCGTCCCTGCGTGTGGTCGACCACCACACCGGGGAGGTGATTACCGGCGCCCTCGTGACGATGGACGGCGAGCCGCTTGCGGCGGATGCGGCAGGCCTCTTTCCCCTGCCGCGGAGCGAGGGGATCGTCAAGGCGCGGGCGTACGGCTACCAGCGCGCCGAGCTCCCGCTCGCGGAGGCCGCCGGTGCCGATCCGGTCGAGATCCGGCTGGGCGCGATCACCCCCCGCGGGCTCTATCTCTCCTTCTACGGGGTCGGCTCCAGGGTGTTGCGGGGGCCGGCTCTCAAGCTGATCGAAGAGACCGAGCTCAACGCTCTCGTCATCGACGTCAAGGGGGACCGGGGGATGATCCCCTACCGGAGCTCGATCCCGCTGGCGGCCGAGATCGGGGCCCAGAAGATCATCACGGTGCGCGACGTCGAGGGGTTGATCACCCGGTTCAAGGAAAAGGGCATCTACCTCATCGCCCGCATCGTGGTCTTCAAGGACGATCTATTGGCCACGGCACGTCCGGAGCTGGCCGTCCGGACCCAGGCGGGTGAGATCTGGCGCGACCGGGAGAACCTCGCCTGGGTGGACCCCTTCCGCAAAGAGGTCTGGGAGTACAACATCCGGATCGCCGAAGAGGCGGCCCGGCTGGGGTTCGACGAAATCCAGTTCGATTACGTGCGCTTCCCGGACTCGCGCGCCCCGGCCTTCTCGCGGCCGAGCACGGAAGAGGGGCGGGTTGAGGCCATCACGGGTTTCCTGAAAGCGGCCCGGTCACGGCTTGCCCCCTACAACGTCTTCACCGCCGCGGACATCTTCGGCTACGTCTGCTGGAACCTGAACGACACCGACATCGGCCAGAAGCTCGATTCCATCGCCGGGGCCGTCGACTACCTCTGCCCGATGCTCTACCCTTCCGGTTTCCAATACGGAATTCCGGGCTACCGCAACCCGGTCAAGAGCCCGCACGAAATTGTCTATCTCTCCCTCAAGAAGGCCCAGGAGCGGACCGGGATCGCCCCGGAGCGCTTCCGTCCCTGGCTCCAGTCCTTCCGGGACTACGCCTTCGACCGGCGGCAGTTCGGCGAGAAGGAGATCGGCGACCAGATCCGGGCGGCCGACACCTTTGGCGCCCAGGGCTGGATGCTCTGGAACCCGGTCAACGTCTACACGGCGGACGCCCTGAAGAAGGAGATCCGGACGGCGAGCATCGCGCCAGAGGTTGCCCCGGGCCAGTAAAAAGGCTAAATCTGCCGCAAAGAAATCCCCCCTGCCCCCTTTGTCAAACGGGGCAGGGGGGGAGTGATCGAATGGCCTCCTTCCCTTTCCATCCACCACTATTTCGATAGGGGCAGGGGCCCGCGGCGACCGCGCCATCATCAAGAGTCCTCTACCGTGGGAGCGGCTTCCAGCCGCGATGATTGATCCCTTGCGCCTCTCCTTTTTCTCCTCCCCTTGCGGGAGGGGCCAGGGGAGGGGGATTTTTTATGGTGGTCTCCCGGTTACGGGTGATGATTGGGCGGCCACGGCGGTAGAAAGGTTGAAAACGAGATTCCGAATATCCGCAGGTTCGCTGCCGTGAACAACCGCCGTTTACCCTCCTCAGCGTTGTCGATCCTCCTGGCGGCGGCTGGCCTTCTTTTATCGCCCGCCGCGGATGTCCCAGCCGCCCTTCTGCCCGAGCCGCTTGCCGCGATCGGCCCGGCCGTCGCGGCCGCCATCGCAGCCGGTGAAACCCCTGGTGCCGTGGTCCTCATCGGCCACGAGGGCCGGGTGGTTCTGCGGGAGGCCTTCGGCCACCGTAGCTTCGGGCCGCCACGGCCCATGACACCGGACGCCGTTTTTGACCTCGCCTCCCTCACCAAGGTCGTGGCGACTGCGACGGCCGTCCTCCAGCTCGCCGAGCAGGGCCGGTTGGACCTCGATGCCCCGGTGGCCCGCTACTGGCCGGAGTTCAAAGGCCGCGGCAAGGCGGGGATCACCCTGCGGCAGCTCCTGACGCACTACTCCGGGCTGCGGCCCGGTTTTCTCTCCAAACCGGCCTGGTCCGGCCATGCCGCCGCCCTGCAGAAAATCCTGGCCGACACCCCGGCCTATCCGCCGGGCTCCCGCTTCGTCTATAGCGATCTCAACTTCACCATCCTGGGCGAGCTGGTGCGGCGCGTCTCCGGGGAGCCTCTGGAGGTCTACTGCCGCCGGCGGATCTTCGAACCCTTGGGAATGATGGACACGGCCTTCAAGCCCCCGCGATCGCTGCGCACGCGCTTTGCCCCCACGATGGAGGGGAGCGTCGCCGTGGTGCACGACCCGGATACCCGGCGCATGGGCGGAATCTCGGGTGCTGCCGGGCTCTTCTCCACGGCCGACGACCTCGCCGCCTTCGCCCAAATGATCCTGGACCAGGGCCGCCACGGGGACATTCAGATCCTGAGCGCCGCCTCCCTCCAAGAGATGGTTCTGCCGCAGTCACCCGAGGGCAAGCTGCCCGCACGGGGTATGGGCTGGGCGATCCATTCGGCCTCGGGCAATTGGAGCGAGCAGCTCCCACCGGGCACCTTCGGCCATAAGGGTTTCACCGGCACACTGATTTGGGTCGACCCGGAGACCCGTACCTATCTGATCGTCTTAAGCAACCGGGTCTACCCCGACGGCGAGGCACATGATGGGAATTTGCGGGACCGGATCTTTTCACTCGTCGTTCAGGCCACCGGCCGGCCGGACCCGGAGGAGAGACTTTTCGCCTCCCTCCGCGGGGTCGCAACCGGGATCGACGTTCTCGCGGCCCATGACTTTTCGGCTCTGACAGGCAAGCGGGTGGGGCTGATCACCAATCACAGCGGGCTGGATGCCGCCGGCCGACGGACGATCGATCTTTTGGCCAAGGCGCCCGGTGTCAGGCTGCGGGCGCTCTTCAGCCCGGAGCACGGCCTGTCGGGAAAGGCCGACTGGAAGGTGGCTTCGGGGCGGGATGCATCAACCGATCTGCCGGTTTACAGCCTTTACGGGGATACCCGGCGGCCGACCCCCGCGATGCTGAAGGGGTTGGATGTGCTGGTCTTCGATGTGCAGGATGCGGGCGCACGTTTCTACACGTACATGGCCACGATGGGCTACGCCATGGAGGCGGCGGCGACGGCGGGTATCAGGTTCGTCGTGCTGGACCGGCCCAACCCGATCACCGCCTCCCGGACGGAGGGCCCGGTGCTGGACCCGGATCTCAAATCCTTCACCGCCTACTTCCCGCTCCCGGTCAGACACGGCATGACCCTGGGGGAGCTGGCGCAGATGTTCAACGCCGAGAACCGGATCGGCGTCAAGCTGACGGTGGTTCCCCTCAGGGGCTACCGGCGGGAGATGTGGTTCGACGAGACCGGCCTCACCTGGGTGAACCCCTCGCCGAATCTGAGGTCGCTCACCCAGGCGGCCCTCTACCCAGGGGTGGCCCTTTGCGAGGCGTCAAACGTGAGCGTCGGTCGAGGCACGCAGGCGCCCTTCGAGCTGCTCGGCGCACCCTGGATCGATGCCGAGGCGCTTACGGCCTTCCTGCAAGGCCGGCCCATTGCAGGAGTTCGTTTCGAGCCGGTCCGCTTCACCCCCGCATTGAGCATTTTCAAGGGCGAAGAGTGCCGCGGCATCCGCATCACGCTCACCGACCGCGAGCGGTTGGAGCCGGTGCTGCTGGGGATCGAGATCCTCTCCGCTTTGCAGCACCTATACCCGGGCATCTTCACGCTCGACCCGGCGCTCTACCTGGTGGGCTCGCGCGCTGTAATCCATGCCATCGCCGCGGGCGAGCCCCCCGAGTCGATCGCCGCCTCCTGGCAACCACAACTGGAGGAGTTCCGTCGGAAGAGCGCCCGGTATTACCTCTACTAAAAATTGGCAGTGCCGTATTCGGCCATGCAACCATTATGCTTCACCCCGACCCCCAGACCGGCGCGGTGACCCGGAAGTTCAAGCTGCCGGGGGCCGGACCTGCCGATCAGGCATTAAAGAAGCAGAACCGAAAGCGGTAGGATGAATACCCAGAGCGTATTCTACGATTCCGGCGTTGCCCCTCTATTACCGGAAGCCCCTGTGCCGCCCGACACGCTCCCGACGGCCGGTGCGAAAAAAAATATTTCATACCGCTCCCGCAGCCCGTTCGTCCAGAAGGGATCGGACGCGAGCAGCGCTTCCACCTCCCCCCGCGAGCCCGCATCCACCAGCCATAGGCCGCCGACGGGGAAGGACTCCGGCGTCTCGCGCAGGGCACCCGCAACCAGGATCTTCTCCCGCATCGCCTCCAGCCAGGCCATGTGGGCCGCCAGGAACTGCTCCCGCACGCGGCGGGGATCGGATCGATCGTAGAAGAGTACCAGGTAAGGCATGTCAGAGCCTCCCCGCTACCGGTTTAGCTTATTCAGCAGGAGATCCGGATGTTCCCAGAGATACAGACATGACGATACCACGATTCCAAGCAGAATTTCCCTTTGCCTGACTTCGATGAGCGCGCCCCCCAACGACGTGTAGAAACCTCTGGCCATCGAATTGGCTTCGAATACCCACAGGTGAATGGGTAAATCAGGGGCCGCCGCGAGCACCCACCGGGCGGCTTGTGAAAAAAGAGCTCGTCCGATTCCCAAGCGTCTGAAATCGGGAAGCACATGCAGGTTGTCGAGACATGCGCCCCACTGCGGCTCTTTGTCCAACAACACGCAGGTAAAGCCTGCTGCATTTCCCGACGTTTCCGCAATCACCACATGCTGCCGCTCATGGGCGATGCCCGATAAACGCGATTTCCACAGCTGCCTGCGCTCTTCTTCAATCGCACCATCCAGATACCAATCGGGCAGAAAACCCCGGTAGGCATCGCGCCAATTTTCGATCTGCAGGCGAGCAATCGTATCTGCATCCAGCGGTGTGGCGGTTCTGAGCTTGGGAGGATTCATCGATCGGCCCGTCACAAAAACGATTTATCCGCGCGCTTTTTCAGCACGTTCAGCCCATAGGGGCAGACGGCGGAGCAGATGCCGCAGTTGTGGCCCTTGTGGAACTGAAAGTAGTGCTCCTTTTTCCACCGGTCGCAGGCGTGGACATCCAAGAGCTCTTTGCGGGGGATTCCGGGATACCAGGCATTGCCTGTCAACGCTTTTGCCGGGCAGACCTCGACGCAGCGCATGCATTTACCGCAGAAATGGTTTTCGGTCGGCGGCCCGCAAGGGATTTCCAGGTCGGTGAAAACGGTTCCCAGTCGAATCCATGATCCAAACGGGCGCGTAATGAGCTGGCAATGGCGGCCCACCCACCCGAGGCCCGCCCGGGTCGCCGCCGTTTTGTGCGGGAAGTCCCCCTTGATACCGACCGGATCGGTGCGGCTCGAGGCCGCCAGCGGTTTCGTACGAAATCCCCGCCCTTTGATTTCGGCGGTCAGCGCCAGGGACACCTCGTTGATGCGGACGTTCACGCGGGCGTACTCATCCGCGTATTTCCGGGTGGGCCCGTTCCGGATCCCGGCCATGATGTGGGGGTCCATGGGAATTGCGAATGAAAGGGCGAAAGGGAATCCCTTTCCGGTCTCATCCGGGGGTGTCGAAAATCCCATGAGATCCGCCGCACCCCACAGGGCGATGTTTTTTGCGTGCATCCACGCCGTGAGCCAGGCCGGGGCAGCCGGTGTTGCAGCCGACATTTCACACCTCGCATCCCTCACTCGGAGCGGCAGGTGCCGGTTTCGGAGAGGGCGTGGACATCGGCCGGAAAGGCGCCGGCGGCGATATGGGCGAAGCGGCCGCTTTGCTTGTCGATGACGATCGCGTCGATGCTGCCGCTGATGGTCGCGACCAGCTGGATGACGAGGGCGGCCTCCGATTCGAAAACCCGTACCATGGCGGAGCGGATGTGGTTTTCGAAGACCGCCGTGGGGGTATTGGTCGCAAGGCCGGAGAGGCTGATTTTTTTGCCGATCTCAGAGGGGTTGGTCGAGGTCTCGATCGTACAGACGAGTGTGTCGGCCATTTTGAAGGGCGCGCCGGCCGAGGCCGGGCTGGGGTAAGGCTGAAAAATGACGGCGGCAAGGAGCAAAAGTCCTAAGACAGGCCCCTTCCGGGTCGTTCGGTATCCGGCATCAGGCGTGCGGCAGGTGCGCATTTGCGTCTTCTCCCTTCTCCGCGACCCGGTAAAGCCGGCAGGTGTTGGCATGGATCTGCCGCGCCAGTTCTTGAGGCTCGGTGCGCCGCACCTCGGCGAGTTTGAGCAATACTGAGCGTACGAAGGCGGGCTCGTTGCGGCGGTGGCGGCGGCGTTCGGGCTCGGGGGTGAGGTAGGGGGCGTCGGTCTCGATCAGAATCTGATCGGAAGGAATCTCGGCGGCCATTATCCTGAGGGGCTCCCCGCGCTCTTTCAAGGTCAGGATCCCGGTGATCCCGATGTAATAGCCCAGGTCGAGATAGCGCGCGAGCTCGGGGCGGGTCCCGCTGAAGCAGTGGAGCACGGCCGCTCCAACCGGCGGCGGGCAGGTGCGCAGCAGCTCGAGGAACCGGCCGCCGCTCTCCCGCTCGTGAAAGATCAACGGCAGCTTGAGCTCCTTGGCGGCTTCGAGCTGCCGGATGAACCATTTTTCCTGCTCCGCCCGCGGGGAATACATGCGGTTGAAGTCGAGCCCGATCTCTCCCCAGGCGCGCACGGCCGGGTCCCTGGCCAGTTCGACCAGCGCCTCCAGGACCCCCTCGCTGCACTCCTTGGCGTCATGCGGGTGAACCCCCACCGAGGCATAAACGCCCGGCCGGGCCTCCGCGAGCGCGACGGCCTTGCGGGACGTGTCGAGGGTGACGCCGATCGTCATCATGCGCGCGACCCCGGCGGCGCGGGCGCGTTCGAATACCCCCTCCAGATCGCCCCGGTAGGCGGCGTCGTCCAGGTGGCAGTGGCTGTCGAATAGGGGAAGCATGAACCCCGTCGCTATCATATCTCGTTTAAGTTGTTGATTCGTAGCGACCCCTCTCACCCTGACTCTCTCCCGCCGTTGTTGGGGAGAGGGGACATACGCTGCGGACCACGGCATCTGAGCCGCCGAGCGCTCGGGTGGCTCTCCGGGGCTTCAACGGCGGTGTAGCACTGCGGAACTGGCATTTCAACTCATCTGAAGCTGGAATGCCGATTCCGATTCCGACCCGGTGTTTCGCATCACCGGACCCTCGAACCCTAACCGCCTTCGGCCTCAGCCGGTGCGCGCATTATTCCGATGTGATTACTGGGGTATGGGATTGCGTTTTTTGAGGCGGGTCCTTTATTTTGGCTTGATTTGAGACGTGCGATTTGAGAATATCAAAAACTTGTGAGGTCGAGGCGTTTTGAATTCACTGCATGGAGGGAGCCCATGTTCAAGATCGTGAAGCGCGAGGAAATGTCCCAGGGCACGGTGGTCCTCAACGAGATCGAGGCGCCGCTCATCGCCAAGAAAGCCAAACCAGGCCAGTTCGTGATCCTGAAGGCCAACGAAACCGGGGAGCGGATCCCCCTCACCATGGCCTACACCGACCCCGAAAGAGGGATCATCGCCGTAATCTACCAGGTGGTGGGCAAGTCCACCGCACTGTTCAAGACCTTGAAGGTCGGGGAGGGCTACCAGGACGTGATCGGCCCCCTGGGCAAGCCCACCCACGTCGAAAAGCTCGGCAAGGTGGTCTGCGTCGGCGGCGGCACCGGCGTGGCCGTGCTCCACCCCATCACCCGGGGCATGAAGCAGGCCGGAAACCACGTGATCGCCATCATCGGCGCCCGGACCAAGGATCTCCTCATCCTGGAGGACTTCATGAAGTCGGCCTCCCACGAGCTGCACGTCTGCACCGACGACGGCTCCTACGGCCGCCACGGGTTCGTGACCCATGCGCTGAAAGACATCCTCGACAAGGAGAAGGTCGACCTCGTGGTCGCCATCGGCCCGGTACCGATGATGAAGTTCGTCTCCAAGCTGACCAAGGAGTACAACGTGCACACGATGGTCAGCCTCAACCCCATCATGGTGGACGGGACCGGGATGTGCGGCGGGTGCCGCGTGTCGGTCGGCGGTAAGAACCAGTTCGCCTGCGTGGACGGGCCCGAGTTCGACGGCCACCAAGTCGACTTCGACGAGCTGATGATGCGGCTGCAGGCCTACTGCGAGGAAGAAAAAATGTGCCACAACGAGTTCTGCATGCTCGAGGAGTCCTGGCACAAGAAGTAGCGGGCGTTGGCGACGTCAATCACGCAGCCATTGGCCTTATATAACGGGTGATCGAGCGGGAGGGAAAAACATGTCGGTCGAGACCACGGCGAAGGAAAAGAAGCAGAAGAAAAGTCGCGTACAGATGCCGGAGCAGGAGCCCCAGGTCCGGGCCCGTAACTTTTTCGAGGTCCCCACGGGCTACACTCCGGAGATGGCCAAAGAGGAGGCTTCGCGCTGCCTGCAGTGTAAAAACCCGGGCTGCGTCGAGGGCTGCCCGGTGGGGGTCGACATCCCCGGGTTCATCAAGCTGATCCACGAAGCGGACTTCACCAAGTCCATCCGTCACATCTGGACCATGAACAGCCTGCCGGCGGTCTGCGGTCGGGTCTGCCCTCAGGAGAGCCAGTGCGAGGGCAAATGCATCCTGGGCAAGAAGGGTGAGCCGGTCGCGATCGGGAACCTCGAGCGTTTCGCGGCGGACTGGGAGCGGGCGAACGGCACCGGCGCGCTGCCGCCGAAGGCCCCCGCGACCGGCAAGAGGGTGGCCGTGGTCGGGGCCGGGCCGGCCGGGCTGACCGTGGCCGGCGACCTGATTCAGAAGGGCCACGACGTGACCGTCTTCGAGGCCTTCCACAAGCCGGGCGGGGTGTTGCTCTACGGCATCCCCGAGTTCCGCCTGCCCAAGGAGATCGTGGCCCAGGAGGTCAACTTCCTGGAGCGCCTGGGGGTGAAAGTGGAGTGCAATTCCGTGGTGGGCCGGACCGTCACCCTGGATGAGCTCTTCGAGCAGGGCTACCAGGCCATTTTCCTCGGCGTGGGGGCCGGGCTGCCCAAGTTCATGAACATCCCGGGGGAGAACCTGGTGGGCATTCTCTCCGCCAACGAATACCTGACCCGGGCAAACCTCATGAAGGCCTACCTCTTCCCGAAGGTGGACACTCCGATCCCGCGCGGCAAGGACGTGGTGGTGCTGGGCGGCGGGAACGTGGCCATGGACTCCGCCCGCACGGCTCTGCGGCTGGGGGCGGACCGGGTGCGGCTTGTCTACCGGCGCTCGCGCGAGGAGATGCCCGCGCGCGCTGCCGAAGCCCATCATGCCGAGCAGGAGGGGATCGAGTTCTTCCTATTGACGAACCCGGTGCGCTACCTTGGGAACGAAAAGGGGCGTCTGGTGGGAATGGAGTGCATCAAGATGGAGCTGGGCGAGCCGGACGCCTCCGGCCGGCGGCGGCCGATCGCCGTGAAGGGCTCCGAGTTCAAGCTCGACTGCGACCTCTGCATCGTCGCCGTGGGCACCGGCGCGAATCCGCTGCTCACGAGCTCCACCCCGGATCTCAAGCTGAACAAGTGGGGCTACATCGACACGGAGTCCGCCTCCGGCAAAACCATGAAAAAAGGCGTCTGGGCGGGCGGGGACATCGTCACCGGATCGGCCACCGTCATCCTGGCCATGGGGGCGGGCCGCATCGCCGCCAACTCGATGCACGCCTATCTCATGCGCGGCTGGTAAGCCCCTCCACGCGGTCATCCGTCACGCCGGGCGGCTCCTCGCGGGCCGGCCCGGCGTTTCTTTTTTTGCCTCTCACGGCTCTGAGCAGACGCCGGCATGATCCCGGCCTTTTTCTCTCGAACCCTTGAACCCTCGGCCCCCCGACCCCTCAGGCAACCGGCGTCAGCCGGTATGCCTTCTACTTGGCGATCATCGCCCGCATCATGTCCCCGGCGTTCTCGGCGTGGTCCGCGATCGAACCGATTATTTCCGCCAGCCGCACGACATAAAACACCGTGACCCCGTCAAGGCCCAAGTTGAAGGCCTTCTCCTTCATCTGGTCCTCGGCGAGGTCGGCGTCGTGCTCCTTCTGGCGGATGGCGCGGATCAGGTCCTTCACCTTCACGCGCTGATTCTCCGAGTAGCTCCGGAAATAGCCCCACGCCTCGGCCGACATCACCCCCAGCGCCTCCACCGCCTCCAGTGCCTCCTCCACCAGCACCAGGATGTCCTTGTGCAGCGGCTCCGGGATGCTCGGTTCCATCCGAAACGAGAGCCAGTCGAGCGTGTCCTGAACCGAGTCGAGAACATTGTCCTGCTCGCCGAGGTAGCGGAAGAGCTGGAACTTGTCGACGGGCATAAGGGTGCCCTTGGGCAGGTGGCCGCGGATGCGGCGCTTGATGGCGTCGGCCTGGTGCTCGAGATCGTCCACCACCTTTTTGAGCTCGGCGAAGCGCTGGCACTCCTTGGAGAGGTGGCACTCGATCGCCTCCTGGAAGGCGAGCGTACACTCCTTGACCTTGTGCATGTGCTCGGTGAGCCCCTCGAATGGAGACGTCCGGAACAATTTGAAGAATGGAAAGCGCATAGCCCCTCCTCGTTGCTAGAAAAAGAGCCTGAGGACGCTGAAGACCCCCATGCTGGTCAGTGCCGCTGCCGGGACGGTGAGGACCCAGTAGAGAATGATCTGAAACACGACGCGCAGGTTGACGGCATCGATGCCGCCGGCGAGCCCCACCCCGATGATGCCGCCCACAGCGCTGTGGGTGGTCGAGACCGGCAGACCGAGCTTGGAGGCGATCAGCACGGTGGTGGCCGCGGCAAAGTCGACCGAGAAGCCGCGCGTGTTGGTCAGGGTAGTGATCCGCTCGCCCATGGTCTCCATCACCCGGCGGCCGGCCATGGCGATGCCCGCCGCGATTCCGATGCCGCCGAACAAGAGCAGGAATATCGGCACGGGAACCTTGCTGCCGATCTCCCCGAAGTTGACGAAAAAATAGATGACGGCGAGCGGCCCGATGGCGTTGGCGACATCGTTCGCCCCCTGGGCCAGGGCGACGTAGCAGGAGGTGCCGACCTGGATGAAGCGGAAAACGGCCTCAGCGCCGTTCTCGGCCTGGCGGCTGACCGCGCGGTGGAGGGCATACTTCCCGGCGAAGCCCATCGCGGCGGCCGCCAGGATGGAGAGAACTATCGCGACCGGGGTCGCCACCTGCATCGCCTTGCCCAGCGGGGTCTTGTAGAGAAAAGACATGACGACAATGAAAACGGCGAGGCCGATGAACATCGGCGCATAGCGCAGGGCGCGTCGGTGGGGCTCGGCCCGGGACATGACGAGCCAGACGATGATCTTGAACATGGCAAGCCCGATGATCAGGGCGAAGAGCGGGGAGATGACCCAGCTCGCCACAACCCCCCCCAGAACCTGCCACTGGACCGCCTTACCCCCGCCGGTGATAAGGCCGAACCCCACCATGGCCCCGACGATGGAATGGGTGGTCGAGACCGGCAGCGAGCGCCAGGTTGCGAAGCTGACCCAGAGGGCGGCCGAGAGCAGCGCCGAGAGGGCCCCGAGAATGGTTTCGTGGGGGTCGGTGAGCGCCCCGGGGGAGACGATCCCGTGGCGGATGGTGTCGGTTACGTGGGAGCCGATGAAGGTCGCGCCGACCACGTTGAGCACCCCGGCGATCAGCACGGCCTGCTTTACGGTGATCGCCTTGGCGCCCACCGCCGAAGCCATGGAGTTGGCCAGGTCGTTTGCGCCGATGTTCCAGGCCATGTAAAGCCCGATGGCGTAGCCGAGAACCAGGATGATGCTCTCCGAAGACATAGCCCCCGCGACCTGTAGGGATTCGAATGAAAACCAGGCCGCCGGATACCACGGCCGGCTGAGGGTGTCAACGTGAGCGGGGGGAGGAGCATGCCGTTTCAGCCGAAGAGCGTCATCCACCCCAGGAAGCGTTCGATCTTCTCCGCGCCGTAGGGTCGCAGGCCATCGAGGATGCGGTCAACAGGCTTTTCCCGGGGGGGATGGCCGTTTCCGTTCTTGGAGAAAAATTTGTCGGCGAAGCAGATGATCTGCTCTTCGATGGAAAGGGGCTGCATGTCCCGCACCGGCAGCGGGAGACGGTGGCGGCGGATATCCTCGGCGCTGATCCCCGCCCCGACGTGCCGTTCGCAAACCAGCCCGTGGCGGGGGAGGCCGATCCCGTCGAGCAGGCCGCGGCCGAGGACCCCGTGGCGGATGTAGGGCTCTTTGCCCGAGCAGTCCAAACCGGGGCTGTCGGTGAGAAAGATGCCGATGTCGTGGAGCATGGCGGCGCTCTCGACGAAGGCGAGGTCCGGATGCAGGTGGAGAACCCGGGCGGCGGCGGCCAGGGCCTTCTCCGCCACCAGCCGCCCGTGCTCCAGGAGAATACGGTGGGATGCGGATCCCGGCGTGTAGAACCGCTCGATGATCGCGACCGGGTCCATGAAAAGGTTACGCCCCCTTGGCTCCTCCCATGCTGCGGGCCAGGAGCACCCCCTCGATGAAGGGGTCGATGCCGCCGTCCAGGACCTCGGCCACGTTGCCGATGTCCAGGCCGATCCGGTGGTCCTTCACCATCTGGTAGGGTTGGAGCACGTAGGAGCGGATCTGGCTGCCCCAGGCAATGTCCTCCTTGCTGTCGTGCATCTCCTGGAGCTTTTCGTCCTGCTTCTGCTTTTCGCGCTGGTGCAGCCGCGCGCGCAGGACCTTCATGGCCAGATCCTTGTTGCGGTGCTGGGATTTCTCCTGCTGGCACTGGACGACGATCCCGGACGGCAGGTGGGTGATGCGCACGGCACTGCTGGTCTTGTTGACATGCTGGCCGCCGGAGCCGCTGGCGCGGAAGACGTCGATGCGCAGGTCTTTCTCCTCGATGTCGACCACGATTTCGTTGTCGAGCTCGGGGTAGACGAAAACCGATGCGAAGGAGGTGTGCCGCTTGCCGCTGGCATTGAAGGGGGAGATCCGCACCAGGCGGTGAACTCCCACCTCGGATTTAAGGTAGCCGTAGGCATTCTCGCCGGCGGCGGTGAAGGTGGCGCTCTTGATGCCGGCCTCCTCGCCGGGCTGCAGGTCGATCAGTTCGAGCGTGTACCCCTTGCGTTCCACCCAGCGGGTGTACATGCGAAAGAGCATGTTGGCCCAGTCCTGGGCCTCGGTGCCCCCGGCCCCTGCATTGATGGAGATGATCGCGTTGCGGCCGTCATCCTCGCCGTCCAGCATGATATCGAGCGCAAATCGATCCGTGCGCCGGCGCAGCGCCTCGGCGTTGCGGCCGAGTTCGGCGAGGGTCTCTTCGTCGTTCTCCTCGACGGCCATCTCGAGCAGCCCCTGGCTCTCCTCGAGCTCCCGCTCGATCTGCCCCAGGCGCTCCAGCCGCTGGCTGATCGCCGTGCGCTCTCTCAAAAGGACCGTGGCCGCCTCGGGTTTGTTCCAGAAGCCTTCCCTGCCGATGATGGCTTCGAGTTCGGCCAGGCGCCGTTGCTTGCCCGCGACGTCAAAGACAGTCCCGGATCTTTTCGATTTTGGCGTTCACATCCCTGAGGGTCTGTTTGATTTCGTAGCTCATGTGCGTCTCCTCCTTGCTAATTGCCCGGCACCGTCGTTCGGCGCCGCGATCGCCGCCACCCCCATCCGGCGGCGGTGAGGGTGATCATCAGGCAGCCGGTCGCGAACAGGTCGCCGTGGCGGGTGTAGAGCGTTTCGACCTCTAAGAGCGGCAGCGCCCGCGTGCGGGCGGCTTCCACCATCAGCTCCGTGGGGTCGAGTACCCGGCCCACGGGGTCGATGAACCCGCTGATCCCCGTATTGGCTGCGCGGACCAGGGTCCGGCGGTTCTCGACCGCCCGCAGCACGGCGAGCTCGAAATGCTGATAGGGGCCGGCGGTGGTTCCGTACCAGGCGTCGTTCGTGATGGTGATCAAGAGCGCGGCGCCGTTTCGTGTCAGCGCGCGCGACAACGCCGGGAAGATGATCTCGTAGCAGATCAGCACCCCGAGCGTGCGCCCGTTCCAGGTCAAGGTCCGGCCTTTGGGGCCCGCCACGAAGTCGCCGACGTGCGCGACCATCTTTCCCAGAAACGGCAGGTACTCTTTGTACGGCGTATACTCGCCGAAAGGAACCAGGTGCGACTTGTCGTAGTGGCCGAGCACCCGGCCGCCGGGACCGAGCAGGTAGGCCCGGTTGTAGTAATCGGTCTCCGGGCCGCGCTGCTCGAAGGCCGGGGCGCCGATCACAAAATAGGTGTCGGCGGCCGCCACACCTGCCAGCAGCATACGGGTGGGCGGCACTTCCCGGAGGAAGTAAAACGGCGCCGAAGACTCCGGCCAGACAATGAGCTCGGGGTTCTGATCCCGGATAGCGAGCGAGAGCCGGATGTATGTTTCGATGGTGGCCGCCTGGAAGGCGGGATCCCATTTCTGCGACTGCGCGATGTTGCCCTGGATGACCGCCGCACGCACCACCGGCGCCGCCGCGGAGATGCGGTCGATCTCGCGGATACGCAGCTCGCCGTATCCCCAGACCAGCGCCGCCAGGCCCGCCGCCGCGCTGATTCCGGCGACAGCGAGCCGGCGGCCCACACGCCGACCCTGCCAAGCTCCGCCGCGCAGCGCCAGCCACCCCATGAAAAGGGCGCCGTTGGCGAGCGCAATCAGTGCGGAGACGCCATACACCCCAACTATATCCGATAGTTGAATCAGTTGCAACCGGGGGATTTGAGAGTACCCGAGAAGCGCCCAGGGAAAGCCGGTGAAGAGAAAGGAGCGCAGGTATTCGAATCCGACCCACATGACCGGGAAGAGACACCAGGCGGAGAGTGGGGTGCGGCCGGCCGCGA
>JBFYWT010000228.1:0-3327 GCA_041310895.1 Desulfobacteraceae bacterium
CATGGCCATCTCCCGATTTCTGGTGAGCTAAATCAAGGCATGCAGCTTCGCCATCATCTCGTCGGCCTCGCCGCCCGTGAAGCAATAGCGCATCTCCAAGAAACGCCGGCGCAGGCGGATGGCCGCATCCTTCACGGGGGCGCCTTTCAGGATGCAGTCGGCCATGAGCTGCGCCAGCTCGGCGAAGTCGGCCGGCTGCATGCCGAAGCGCGTCATCTCCTGCACACCCATGCGCAGCGCGCCGGAGGCCGTGAAGCCCTCCTCGTCCGGCGCGGCCTGGTAGTTCAACACGATGTGGTTGTCCTCAAGCCGCCGGGCGACCTCGGCGCCCCTGGCGTAGCCGACCCGCACGATGACCTGGTGGGTCTCGGTAAATCCGATCGCCGGATCACCGGCCACGTCCAGCCCGAGGTCCGCCAGAGACCGCGCGAAGGCCTTGGCGTTCGCGATGACGGCCGGCTGATAGCTCTCCTTGAAGTGGTTCATTTCATAGGCCGCCAGCAGCAGGCCGAGCAGGGTGCCGAGGTGGTGATTGCTGAGACTGCCTGGGAAGGTCCGGCGCTGGATGGCCTCCCAGAGCGGATAGCGCGGGTGCGCGGGGGTGACGTTCGCCGCGATGATGCCGCGCTGGGTCCCGAAATAGGTTTTATGCGTCGAGCCGGTGACGAGGTCGGCGCCTTCCTGGAAAGGGCGCTGGAAATGCGGCCCCGCCAGCCCGAGCACGTGGGCCATATCGTACATCAAAACCGTGTCGAGGTTCAGCTCGGTCAATGCCGCACGGATCGCGGCGACCGGCTCGCGGTGCAGGGTCATGCTCTTGCCGAGGATGATCAGCTCCGGCCGGTGCTCGGCCAGCAGCGTACGGGCCTCGGCGATATCGATCTGGTAAGGGTTGTCCGGCAGCACCGGAAAATTCACGACGGCCGGCTTCTCCCACCGGCTGTCGCGCATGACAAAATCCCGCAGGGCGCCCATGGGCTGGGCGCTGAGATGCCCCCCCCGGATGATGTGGTGATTCATCACCTTGCGCAGGCGGCCCTGCTCGCGCTTGCGGTCGACTCGGTTGAGGTAATCCACCATGCCGCTGAAGACCGCCGTGTTGGCCATCTGGCCGGAAATGGCCCGGGCCTCCACTTCGCTGCACTCGAGGTAGGTTTTGAGCTCAGCCGCCAGCAGCTGCTCGACCTCGGCGATGAAGTCGGTCCCCTGGTAGTAGAAAACGTCGGCCTCTTTGAACGCCTTGACGGCCTTGTGCTCGGCATAGCGCCCGGCCGGATCGGTGATCGACAGCAGCCGCACCATGGGAGAGGCGGTCTGCTCGGAGGGAATGAGGTTGATGCATTCAGCTTGTCGCCAGGCGTGGTTGCGCGCGGCTTTTTGCACCAGCGCGCGGACCTTGGGCATCGGATCGGGACTCGCCCCGGCCACATGCCGACCGCGGCGCTGTTCGTTCCATGGAATCGGCCACGCCCGCGGCGGGGCCTCGTTGCGCAGGTGGTAGGGCACGATGACCGCACGGGTCGACTTGCCGCGGATGCCGACCTCGATTGCGTCGCCTTCCCGCAAATCGCTGTCCACGAGCGCCAGCCCGATCGCGCGCATGCCCTTCTCCTCGCTTTGCACCGAGTCGATGCCCTCTCCGGAAGTCAGCCAGTATGGCACCATCGTGCCGCTGGTAACGGTGCCGGCAGGTTGTCCGCCGCGCAGCACGGGTGCGCCGGCCCTGGCAATTCCCTTTTCGACCATCGCGATAGGCTGGACCAGGCGGGGGAGATCGGCGCGGCGGCTGAAATCGCCGTCCAAGATTTTTTGATAGGCCTCGAATTGCCGGCCCAGTGCCTCCCGGCCGACAAAGTCGCCTTTCAGCGCGGAGAAGCTGACGGCAAAGCGCGCCAGGCTGCAGGCGAAGATCGGAATGTCGCGGCCCTCGGGGTCCCGCCCCAGCTCGTGCCCGTAAAGCGGCAGACCGGCCTCCAGGCGTAGCGTATCCCGCGCGCCCAGACCGACCGGCTGGGTCCCCTCGGCGATCAGCCGGTCCCAAAGCGCCGGCGCCTTGGAAGCGTCGATGAAAAGCTCAAAGCCGATCGGCTCACCGGTGTATCCCGTGCGGGCCAGCAGCAACGGGGTGCCCTCGAAAGCGCCGCGTCCCAAGCGGTTGCGCAACGGCTCCGGCAGGCGGCCGGATTCCAGGATCGCAGCCAGGATGTCTCTGGCGGCCGGACCCTGAAGGCTGAGCATGGCAAGCTCCGCGGTGAGGTCCGTCAGCTCCGCCGATGGATAGCTCCGGCCCAGCGCGTTCAGGTGCTCCCAATCCTTCTGACGGTTGGCGGCGTTCACCACCAAGAGGTACTCCTCGGGCACAAACCGGTAAAGATAGGCGTCGTCCAGAGCACCGCCGCCGGGGGCCGGGATCATGGTGTACTGAGCCTCGCCGACCTCCAGCGCAGCGGCATTGTTGCTGAGCGTGTGCTGCAGCAGCGGCAGCGCATCCCGGCCGCGCAGCCGGAAACGTCCCATGTGGGCCACATCGAAAAGCCCGGACCGGCGGCGGGTTGCCAGGTGCTCTTGCACGATGCCTGCGGGATACTGCACCGGCATTTCCCAGCCCCCGAATTCCACCAGCGTGGCTCCGAGACGGGCATGACGATCATGCAACACGGTCCGCATCAGCTCTCCCATGGCTCCTCCTCCCGAATAGGTGCCGGCGGCAGGGGACTGCACGCCGAGTGTGCGTGCATTTAACCCTGAAAGACCCATGGGTGTCAATCGGTTCTCCCATCTCGACATTTAGCGGCAGTTGGGTTAATGGAACACGTGCTTTGACCCCGCAATACAACCGACACCTTATTTTTTAGCTCAAGGAGGTCTGCTGATGGCCGTAACGACAACTTTGCATTGGCTCAACGACAGAAATTTCGTGGGGATCGACTCCGGCAACCACTCGGTGGTTTTATCGGGGCAGGCCGACGGCATCGGCGTCAAGCCTTCGGAGATGCTGCTGATCGCATTAGCGTCTTGTTCGGCCGTGGATGTGGTCGAAATTCTTGCCAAGAAGCGCCTGAAGCTGACGCTGCTTGAGGTGGTGACCGCCGCCGAACGCGACCCGGAGCCTCCGTGGCCCTACCGCAGCATTCACGTGAAATATCGCCTCGCCGGAGATGGGCTTACGCCGAAGGCTGTCGAGCAGGCCATCAATTTATCCCAAGAAAAGTATTGTTCGGTAGCCGCTACGGTGCGCGGGGTGGCCAAGATCACCACCGAATATGAAATCATCCCAGCACCGTAGCTCAAGCCCTTGAACACCAGATATAACCATCTAATTTAAGT
>JBFYWT010000239.1:0-5457 GCA_041310895.1 Desulfobacteraceae bacterium
TGCAAACCGACATCTGGGTGGTACCGAGCTGGATCTGCTGCAGCACCTGGGTTTCACTGCCCAGGGCCGCGGAATGGTGGACCACCACGGTGTATTTACCGGGCAGGGCCTTTTCCACTTCCTCCTTAAACCACTCCGCCGCCTTGGTGTGGACGAAGGCCGGGTTGGTGACGGTGGCAATGTTGATCGTGGTCTGGGCCGACGCCACGGCGGCAACACCCATCAGACACACCACGGCCGTCAAGAACATCGTGCGGGAACGCATACAGCACCTCCTTTGGATTTGATCTGAAGAACGGGTCAGACGCTCTGCGGTGAACGGATGCTTTTCAAGTAGTCGAAATGGTTGCGTGTGTCAACACGGATCATGGCGGGGCCGGGGGCTCACGCCTGCTGCCGGCAATACGTTTCACGGGTGAAGAAGATCAGGAGCCAGGAGACCAGCATCCAGCCCATGATAAGCGCGAACCCGGCCCGGTAGGCCTCGAGGCCGTAGAGGCGGACCCCTGCGTGCGTAAGCCCCTGCCAGTGGCGGTCCAGCACCCAGCCGATCGCCGGCTGGAGAAGGGTCGGCCCCAGCATGATGCCCATGTTGATCACCCCGGAGATCGTGCCGGCCAGCCGCAGGGGGGCCGACTCCTTGACGAGCGGCCAGCAGATGTTGAAGCTGGCCGACAGAAAACCAGTCGCCGCCATCAGGGCCGCCAGCACCCAGACGGGCAACCCCGCGCTGAACAGGATGCACGCCCAGCCGGCCGCGGCCAGGCCATGGCCGGCGATCATCGGCGCCTTGCGACGGCCGATGCGCTCGGAGAGCCGTCCGACAAAGGGGCTCCCCAGGGCCCAGCAGACCATCATCCCCGAGGTGAGGAACGCCGCCTGGGCGGCCGACAGTCCGTAGTGCGTGGTCAGAAAAGGAACACCCCACAGGCCGCAGAACGAGAGCATGGCCCCCACGATTCCGGCCGGGATGAAGCACAAGAGCCACGTGTTGCGATGGTGAAACACCTCTTTCAGATTGGCGAGAGGGGCGCGGCGCCCGGCGGTCCCCGGCAGGAGCGCAGCGGCATGGCTCGCGTACCCGCGCGCGCTCGGGTCGTCACGCACCTGCATCCAGATGATCACGGCCAACAGTCCGGTGACGGCCGCCATCCCCAGCATCACCGGCCGCCAGCCGGCCCCATCGACCAGGAGCCGCAGCGGTACCCCCGCGCTCACCGCGCCGGCGATGCCGGCCACGAGCAGCATCCCGGAGAGCATGGAATAATAACCGGCCGGGAACCAGTGCGCCGCCAGTTTGAGGCAGGTGACGAAAGAGACCGACGCACCGGCGCCGATCAAAAGCCGGCCGGCGGAGGCCCAGGCCAGGCTGGGCGCCAGGCCGAAGATCACCGCCCCGACCGCGGTCGCCAGCGCACCGCCGGCAAGCAACCGGCGCGGGCCCCAGGTGTCGGCCAGGATCCCGGTCGGCACCTGCAGGAGCCAGTAGCTGTAAAAGTAGAAGGCCGAGAGATTACCGAGGGCGGCGGCGCTGATACCGAAATCCTGCATCAGCTCCCGGGTCATGACCGCCGGGGCCAGGCGGTGAAAAAAGGCGATCAGGTAGAACACCGCCCCGAGGCTCCAGATGGACCAGGCGAGCCTCACGGGCGGGTGACGCCGCTCGCGCGCGTCGATCGCGTGCGAGCGGACTTCAAGGGGAGCACCGACGCCGGGCATCCTTTTCACGGCGAATCGACCGTGGACGCCGGGGGCTGGGATCCGGAGCGGTGCGGGGGATGCGGCGGCAGGCGGATCGTGAAGGTGGCCCCCTGCCCCGGGCGGCTCGCGACACGAATCTCGCCCTGGTGCTGGTCGACGATGCGCTTGGTCATCATCAACCCGATGCCGGTGCCCTCGGTGCCCTTGGTGCTGAAGATCCCTTGAAACAGCCGACTGCGGATATCCTCGTCCATGCCGCCGCCGGAGTCGGACACCTCGTATTCCACTCCTCCGCCCGCGACCAGCCGCGAGCGGACGACGACGCGCCGGGGGCTTTCGCCCTCTGCCGGGCGACGGCAGGCGTCGATGGCGTTGCTGACGAGGTTCAGCAGGCAGCAGTGGATGGCGCCGGGATCGAATACGACCGGCCCCAAGTGGAGGTCCAGCTCCGCGGTCAGGTCGACCTTCTGCTCGCGGGCCCGGCTCTCCATCAAGCGCACCACCTCGTCCGCGGGGCGGTTGGGGTCGCCGGACTCCAGGGCGAGCGAGGCGTACTTGCCGAAGTTGAGCATGTCGAGAGAGAGGTTCTTGATCTTCTCGACGTTCTCGGAGACCATGCGCCAGCCCTGGTGCAAGTATTCCTTCTCGTCGAGCTCGACCCCCTTCCCCAAAACGAAAATGCCGCCCGTGAGTGCGTTGGCGATATTCTTGATCGTGTGGGCCAGCTCCGCCACCGTCTGGCCGACGGCCGCCAGGCGCTCGGCCGCGATCAGCCGGTGCGCCTTCTCCTCCACCAGCCGCTCGAGTCGCTCGGTGTACTCACGCAGCTGCCGGCGCATCTCGATCCGCTCGCGGGCGCGCTTCAAGGCGATTTCCAGTATTTCGTCGTTGATCGGCTTGGTGACGAAATCGGTGGCCTCGTGCTTGAGGCTCATGATGGCGAGGTCCATGTCGCCGTGGCCGGTGAACATGATGACCTCGGTGTCCGGGCTCTCGGCTTTGATCCGCTGCAGGAGCTCGATGCCGTCCATTTCCGGCATCTTGATGTCGGTCAGCACGATGGCGGGGGCGTGGTCATGGAAGACGCGCAGGGCGTCTTCGCCGTTTTCGGCGGTCGCGACATCGAACCCCTTGTCCGCCAGGTAGATCGAGAGCACCTTGCGGATCCCCGCTTCATCGTCCACGAGCAGGATGCGATTGTCCATGAGGCTCACACCGCCGGAAGGGTGATGATGAACGCGGCCCCGTCCCCGGGACGGGACTCGGGCCGGATCGAGCCGCCGAAATCCTGGATGATCTGGTAGCTGATGGAAAGCCCCAGACCGGTCCCCTTGCCGACCTCCTTCGTGGTGTAAAACGGCTCGAAGATCTTGCCGATGACCTCGCGCGGGATCCCCATCCCCGTGTCGCGCACCTCGATCCGCACCATGCCGTTTTGAGAGGCGGTCGCCATAAAGATCTTCTTCTCACCCTTCAGATGCGGGCTGGCCTGGACCTTGGACTCGATGGCATCCCGGGCGTTGATGAGCAGGTTGATGAACACCTGCTCCAGGCGGTTGGCGTCCGCCCGCACGCCCGGAAGGGGGGCCGCCAGGTCCAGGACCACGTCGATCCCCCGTATTTTCAGCTGCTGGCTGAAAATCTCGAGGGATTTCGTGAGCACGTCGTTCACCTGGATGACGTCGAGCTGCCGGTCGGCCTTGCGGCCGAACTCGCGCATGTGGTTGATGATCCGGGTCGCACGGTCGACATGGCTGTCGATCTCCTCGGAGAGGGTGGCGATGATGTGCTCGGGGATGGGCTCCTGGTTGCGGACCTTTTTGATGAAAAAGCGGCTGGCGGTCTTGATCACGGCCAGGGGCTGGTTGAGCTCGTGGGCGACGCCGGTGGCCATCTCGCCCAGGGTGGCCATCTTGCTCGCCTGGATCAGATGCTGCTCGGTCTCCAGCCGCTTGGTGATGTCGCTCGTCGTGACGAGCAGCACCCGCCGGCCGGGGTATTCGGCCGGTGAGATCCACATGTCGACGAAGAGGGTGCGCCCGTCCTTGTGCGTTTGGCGGGCCTGGTGAATGACGCTCGACCGGAGCACCTTGGCCACATAGCGCGGCTGCTCGTCCTCGGGGAAGAGCTCGACGAAGCAGCGGTGGAGGATTTCGCCCGGCGCGTACCCGTAGACGCTTTGAACCGCCTCGTTGCAGTCGCGGATCTCCAGCGTTTCGGCGTCCAGCACGAAGACCGGGTTGGGGATGTTGTTGAAAATCTCGTGGTACTTCTTTTCCGACTTCTCGAGCTGCTGCTCGAGGAGCTTGTGCTGGGTAACGTCGAGGTTGACCTCCATGGCGGCGACGATCTCGCCGTCGGCGTCGCGGATGGGGGAGGTCTTCACCACCCAGTACTCCGGAGAGCCGTCTTTGTTGATGCCCGACTCCTCACTGAAATGCGGCTGCCCGTCCTGGAAAGTCTTTTCCACCGGGCAGTTGGGGCACTTGCTCGAGCGCCCCTTGTAGGCATGGTAGCAGGTGTCCCCCGGGACGGGCGCGAAGCGGTCGACGAATTCACGGTTATAGCTGATCAGGCGGTAGTCGCGATCCTGCACGGTGATGATGATGGGCACGGTATTGAAAAGCTTCTCATATTCGTTGCGCTGCCGGTTCAGCTCCGCCTGTTTCTCGCCGATCTCCTGGCACATGTAGTTCATGGCCTCGGCCAAGCGCCCCATCTCGTCCTGCTGGGTCACCTCGACCCGGCCGGAGTAGTCGCCGTGGGAGATGGCCCGGGTGCCGGCGATCAGCTTCTGGATGGGGCGGTTGACGAACCGGAACACGAAGACGAAGATGATGGCCGAGGTCACCAGGAAGGCGAGCAGCGCCAAGCCGATGACCCCTTTTTCCATGAAGAGGATTTCGGTTTCGGTTTCCGCGAGCGACACCACCACGTCCAGGGCGCCGAGGATCTTCTTGTCGGCCGGGTGGAAGTGACACCCGCCGGTGGAGCAGCCCGGCTCGTTCTCGATCGGGGTGATGACCCCGAGCAGCCGCTGGCCGTCGGCCCCCGTGAAAAACCGCGTCCGTTCGCTCAACCCCACGTGAACCGTGGGCGGGTCCCAGTGGTGGCAGATGTAACAGGCTTCGGATTTGATGTTGGTGACCTGCTCCCGCTCCTCCAGGCGATTGGTGAACTTGATGGCCCCTTCCTTGTTGTAGATGCGGATATTGCGGATCTCATCCAACCGGGCGATGTTGTTGATGATCTGGTTGATGTCGTCCCGCGCGTTGAGCATCATGGCGTAGTGGGCGCCGAGCTTGATGGTGTTGCCGAGCCGTTCGGTCTGGGCCACGGCCTTCTGCTGCAGGTAGTTCTTCTGGTAGGCGATGCTGAAATAGGACCAGGTCGAGATCGTGACCAGCAGGATGATGCCTGCGCTCAGAATGAGCTTGGCGGCGAGGCTGTTTCGGATATGGTGAATCAGTCGCATCGTGGCAGTATCCGCAGGGGGAAGACCTGAACGGCCGCGGCGGACTCACGGGGGGCGCCGCGGCGACGGGATCGGAATCAGGATATAAAAAAGCCGGCGGGATTGCAACCACGCGGCGGATCAGCGGGACTCCTCCCCGCCGGGGGCCGGCGGCGCGGCGCAGCGCGGCAGGCTGACGCGGAAGCACGATCCGCATCCGGGTACGGATGCGACCGTGATCTTTCCGCCGTGCTGGGAAATCACCTGGCGGGTGATGAACAGCCCCAGGCCGGTACCGGCCC
>JBFYWT010000240.1:0-3929 GCA_041310895.1 Desulfobacteraceae bacterium
GAAAGAGATCAGCCGGCGCCGCACCTTCGGCATCATCAGCCACCCCGATGCGGGCAAGACCACGCTGACCGAAAAGCTTCTCCTTTTCGGGGGAGCCATCCGCATGGCGGGTATGGTCAAGGCGCGCAAGGCCACCCGGCACGCCACCAGCGACTGGATGGCGATCGAACGCGAACGGGGTATATCGGTCACCACCTCGGTGATGAAGTTCGACTACCGGGATCTCGAAATCAACCTCCTCGACACCCCCGGCCACCAGGATTTTTCCGAAGACACCTACCGGGTGCTGACCGCCGTGGACAGCGCCCTCATGGTGGTCGACAGCACCAAGGGGGTCGAGCTTCAGACCGAAAAACTGATGGAGGTCTGCCGGATGCGCAACACCCCCATCATCACCTTCATCAACAAGCTGGACCGCGAGGGGCTAGACCCGATCGAGCTGCTCGATGAGATCGAGAACAAGCTTCAGATCGAATGCACGCCCTTCTCATGGCCGCTCGGCATGGGCAAGCGCTTCAAAGGAGTCTACAACCTGCAACGCCGCGAGATCTATCTTTTCACCCCCGGGCGCGAGACCCGGGAGCGGGAGGGAGTGCGGATCACCGATCTCGGCGACCCGCTGCTCGACCGGCTCCTGGGCAGCCAGGCCGGCGAGCTGCGCGCCCAGGTCGAGCTTCTGGAAGGGGCGGCGAACCCCTTCGAGCGGGAACAGTTTCTGAAGGGAGGCCAGACCCCGGTCTTTTTCGGCAGCGCTCTGAACAACTTCGGGGTCCAGGAGCTGCTCGATGCCTTTGTCGATCTCGCCCCCCCGCCCCGGCCGCGGGAGGCCCTGACCCGGACCATCGCGCCCGACGAGGAGGCCTTCTCCGGCTTTGTTTTCAAAATCCAAGCCAACATGGACCCGGCCCACCGCGACCGGATCGCTTTCCTCAGGATCTGCTCCGGAAAGTTCACGCGCGGCATGAAAGTGACCCATCACCGGCTCGGCAAGCAGGTCGCCCTCAACAACGCCACCATCTTCATGGCCCAGGATCGGACCAACGTGGAGGAGGCCTATTCAGGGGACATCATCGGCATCCACAACCACGGCACGATCCGCATCGGGGACACTTTTTCCGAAAAGGAGCCGTTGCAGTTCACCGGCATCCCCAATTTTGCCCCGGAGCATTTCCGGCGCGTGCGGTTGAAAAACCCCATGAAATCCAAGCAGCTCCACAAGGGGCTGGTTCAGCTCTCCGAAGAGGGGGCGATCCAGGTCTTTCGGACCCTGGTGGGGGGGGATCTCATCCTGGGGGCGGTGGGGGTGCTGCAGTTCGACGTGACGATGGCCCGCCTGGAGGCCGAGTACGGAGTGGATGCGGTGTACGAGCCGGTGGACTACGCCACGGCGCGGTGGATCGACTGCGCAGACCCGAAAACCCTCGACCGCTTCGAGCGGCTGCTGCGCGCGGATCTCGCCCATGATGCCGAGGGCTGTTTGACCTACCTCTGCGCCAACGAATTCCGGCTCGGTTTTGCGATCAAGGACTGGCCCGAGATCACGTTTAGAAAAACCCGTGAATACAGCGACGGCAGCCAGCGGCAACCGGCCCGTCGGGTGGCCTGACATCCTCAACAACCGGAGATAGCCCTGCGGTTGGGCTCCATCACGCCAACACGGCGTCGCCCCAAAGAGCGGCCAAGAACTCCCGTTTAGTTGAACTATTATGGAGTACTCTCCATTATAGTTAAAAAGTCAACGGCAGGATCTGCGCTAAGCGCATTTTTTCGTCACAGCGCATAAACCTCCTCTTTGGAAAGCAGCTGCAGGCCGGCTCCCTTCATCAGGCTCATCGCCTCGGCCACATCGGCCACCTCGATCACCAGCACCGCCCGCTCCTTCAGCACGAAGCCGTAGTAGTCCTCCACGTTGATCCGGCGCTCCGTCAGGATGGCGATCCACCCGTTTATCGTGCGAGTGCATCCAGCAGCTTCGGCAGGATCGCCGTGGCATCCCCGACCACCCCGAGGTCGGCGATCTTGAAGATGGGGGCATCGGGATCCTTGTTGATGGCAATGATCTTTTTCGAGGAGCTCATGCCCACGATGTGCTGGATGGCGCCGCTGATGCCGACGGCGATGTAAAGATCGGGCCCGACGGTGGTGCCGGACTGACCCACCTGGAGCGTGTGGGGGATCCAACCGAGCTCGACGATGGCCCGCGAGCCTGCCATGGTGCCGCCCAGCCGCTGGGCAAGGCTGCGCACCAGGTCCAGATTGGAGGGCTCCCCGCACCCACGGCCGGCTGCGACTAAAATGCGCGCCTCCTCGATCTTCTCCCCGCTCTCGGCTGCGGGAATGGTCGCAACCACTTTGGTGCGGATCGACGCCTTGGAGAGATTGACGGGGAAATCCTCGATCGCAAACGGCCGCTGGGGGGCCGGAGCGGCGGCGGCGAAGACGTTGGGGCGCACGGTGGCGCACTGGGGCCGGGTGTAGGGGGTAACGATGCTCGCCATGATGTTGCCGCCGAAGGCCGGCCGGGTCTGGACGAGCTGGCCCTGGTCGTCGATGGCAAGCCCTGTGCAGTCGGCCGTGAGGCCCAAGCGCAGCCGCGCGGCCACGCGCGGGGCGAGGTCGCGGCCGTCGGGGGTCGCGCCGAAGAGAAGGACGGCCGGCTTTTCCTTGGCCACCACGGCGGAGAGGGCGGTGGTGAACCCGTCGGTGGAGTAGCCGCCGAGAAGCGCGTGGCGGCAGCAGATGACCTTGTCCGCCCCCTGGTGGCAGAGCCGCTCCAGGCCGGCGAGGCGCTCATCCCCCAATACCACGGCCGCGAGCGGCTGCTCCAACCGGTCGGCGAGCCGGCGGCCGTGAGTGAGAAGCTCGTTGACCACGCGCCGCGGGTGCAGCGCACCTTCCTTCTCTTCGCACTCGGCCCAGACGAAGACCCCTTTGTAGCGGGCGAGCTCTTCGGGGGAGGCCTGTCGCCGTTCGATGGAGAGCGCCCCTTGGGGGCAGACGTTGACGCAGGCCCCGCAGAGCGTGCAGCGCTCGTCCACCGTGACGGAGTCCTTGCCGGCGGTGATGGCTCCGAAGGGGCAGGATTTCTGGCAGAGGCCGCAATGGTTGCAGACGGAATGGTCGATCGTGAGCATGCGGTTTCCTTTTTATGCGTAGCCTTCCGCTTTAAGAAAGGATGCGATCGCCGCGGCCGCGGCCGCCGGTTCGAGGCCCTCGAGTTTGCGCCCACCCTCTTTCGGCGCGGGCGGAAAGACCTTCACCACCTGGGTGTAGGAGCCGGTTAGCCCCAACTCGGATTCCTTTAAGTCAAGGTCGGCGGCGGTGACCTTGCGGATCTCTTTGCCGCGGGCCGCCAGCACGTCGGCCAGGGAGGGCATGCGCCGGAGCGTCTCCCCCTTGCTCGCCGACACCAGGGCCGGAAGCCTCGCTTCCAGGACCTCGTAGCCGGACTCGACCTCGCGCTTGACCCGGATCCGTTTGCGGTTGGGTGTCAGCGACATCTCCACCCCATACATGTTCTGGGCCATTCCCAGGATCTCGGCGATCTCGGGGCCTACCTGGGCGGTGTCCCCGTCGATCGCCTGCTTGCCGACCAGGATGAGATCGGCGTCGGGTGCCGCCTTGCGGAGGACCGCGGCCAGGGTCAGCGCGGTGGCCCAGGTGTCGGCGCCGGCGAACTTGCGGTCGCTCACGAGCACCGCTCGGTCCGCCCCCAGCTCGAGGCAGCGCAGAAGAACGGCCTCCGCCTGGGGGGGGCCCATGCTGACGGCGATGATCTCGATCTCGGGGTATTCCGCCTTGAGCCGTACGGCATGGTCCAGGGCGTACTCGCAGAAGGGGTTCAAAATCGAGGCCACCCCCTCGCGGATCAGCGTCCCGGTCTCAGGGTTGACCCGCACATTGGTGATCTCCGGCACCTGTTTGACGCA
>JBFYWT010000009.1:0-7510 GCA_041310895.1 Desulfobacteraceae bacterium
TTTGACGATCGCCCCTTGCGGGGCGAGGTTGCCTTTGAGGACGGCCAGGCCTCCGGTGGGGTGCACGGGGTTCTTCAGGGTCCGAATGACGTCCGTATCCTTACTGCCGGCCTTGACGGCGTCGAGCATCTTGCCCACCGGCATACCGAAAACGGTCATGGCCTTCTCGTTGATCAGGCCGCCTTTACGCAACTCCGCCATGACAGCCGGGACCCCGCCGGCATGGAAGAAGTCGACCACGTGGTGGGGGCCGACCGGGGCGAGGGTCGTAAGGTGCGGGGTCTTGTCCGTGAATTTGCCGAAATCCGCGAGGGTCACATCCACCTCGGCGTAGTAGGCGATGGCCGGCAGGTGCAGCGCGCTGTTGGTCGAGCCGCCGAGGGCCATGTCGGTGGCGATGGCATTGTGGAAGGCCTCGCGGGTCATGATGTCCCGGGGACGGATCTTCTTTTTGACGAGGGCGACCGCCGCCTGGCCGGTCTGCTTCGCGATCCACACCCGGTCGGCGTAGACCGCCGGGGCGCTGCCGCCGAGCGGCAGGGTCATGCCGAGGGCCTCGGAGAGGTTGCTCATGGTGTTGGCGGTGAACATGCCCGCGCAGGAGCCGGCGCCGGGGCAGGCGGCGCACTCGTATTTTTTCAACTCGCCGGCCGTGATCTTCCCGCCCTTGTAGCGGCCGACGGCCTCGAACACCTTGTCGAGCCCCGTGTCCTTGCCGTGCAGCCGCCCCGGTAGCATGGGCCCGCCCGGCAGGAAGATGGAGGGGATGTTCAGCCGCGCCGCCGCGATCAGCATGCCGGGGATGATCTTGTCGCAGGAGGCCATCAGCACCAGTCCGTCGAAGGGGTGGGCCATGGCCATGATCTCGAGCGAGTCGGCGATGAGCTCGCGGCTGGGCAGCGAGTACTTCATACCGATGTGGTTCATGGCGATCCCGTCGCAGACCCCGATCGTGTTGAAGACCACCGGGGTCCCGCCGGTGGCGTAGATCCCGGCCTTGACCGCATCGACCAGCTTATCGAGGTGCATGTGGCCGGGGATGATCTCGTTGAAGGAGTTGGCGATGCCGATGATCGGGCGCTCCATCTCCCAGTCCGTGAAACCCTCCGCCCGCAGGAGCGAGCGGTGCGGCGCCCGCTCCGGGCCCTTGGTCATCAAATCGCTGCGTTTGGCCATGATGTAAATTTCCTTTCCGTTGGTGGATGAGTATTAGTCCCAGGCCGTGCGTCCCGCCGCAAACCCCTGGTGGATGGCATCAAAGGCCCAGCCCGGCATGCGGGCATCCCCCACCACTCGGTAGGCGATGCCGTGTTGCTTCAGCGATTCCTCCAAAGGATTGTAAGACCTGACGCCGGTCGCAATTACAATGCTGTCGGCCGGAATCTCTTCGGTGGCCCCGCCGGCCTCGATCCGCAGTCCGGTGGTAATGATCTCAAGCGCCCGGGCCGAAGTCCGGGTCTCGATCCCGGCCCGCTTGAGATCCTGGAGCATGCCCCAGCGGGTCGTGCGCCCGATCTCCTGGCCGACCTTGTCGCGCATTTCGACGAGCGTGACCGTCTTAGTGCCGCGCGTCGCCAGCTCATAGAGATCCTGCGGATCCTCGGCCCGGTTCACCAGAAGGAACTTGACGGCATCCCCGGAGAGGGTGCCCTTATCGGCCAGGAACAAGGCCGTTTCAACACCCACCGCACCTCCGCCGACGACCGCGACCCGCCGGCCCGTCACCACCTGGTTGCGCAGCACCTCCCAGGCCTGGCAGACATGGGGCAGATCCGCTCCGGGGATCGGCAGCGCCGCCGGTTCCCCCCCGGTGGCCAGGATGACGCCATCCGGCCGCGCCTGTTCGATATAGGCCCGGTCGACGGTCTGGTTCAGCACCACCCGCACCGTGCTTAGGGCGAGACGCCGCTCGAGGTCGGCGGCCAGCCCGGCGAACTCATCCCGGCCCGGGGGGGCGCCCGCCAGATCGAGCTGGCCGCCGAGGCGATCGCTTTTTTCAACCAGCGTGACGGAATGGCCGGCCTCGACCGCGGCCAAGGCGGCGCTCATGCCGCCCGGCCCCCCGCCCACCACAAGGAGGTTCCGGCGCACGGCGGCCGGTGCGACCGGCGTGGATTTCTCCCTGCCGGCCCGCGGGTTGCAGAGGCACGCGACCGGTTTGAGCTTGAAAAGGTTGTCGAAGCAGCCCTGGGCACAGGCAACGCAGTGGATAATCGCCTTTTCCCGGCGGGTGCGGGCTTTCTCCGGGAGCGCGGGATCGGCGATGAGGGCGCGCCCCATGGCCACCAGGTCGCACATGCCGTCCGCGATCAGCTCGCGCGCCGCGGCGGGGTCGTTGATGCGGTGGCCGGCCATGACCGGCACCCCGACGTGCTCCTTGATCCCGCGCGCCAGGTAAGCGAATACCCCCCGCGGCACGGCCGCCACGATCTGGGGCACCCGCGCCTCGTGCCAACCCACGTTGACACTGATGGCGTCGGTGCCGGCCTTGACCAGTTCGATCGCAAACTCCTGCAGCTCCCGGCGGCCGTTGCCGCCGGGCATGAAATCGTTGCCGTTCATGCGGACGATGACGGGAAATTCCGGTCCCACTCCGGCCCGGATGGCCTGGATGACCTCGACGCCGAAGCGCATGCGGTTGGCGAAATCGCCGCCGTAGGCGTCGCTGCGACGGTTCGTGAGCGGGGAGAGGAACTCGCTGATCAGATACCCGGTGCCGCACAGGACCTCGAGCGCATCGTAGCCGGCCGCTTTTACGCGCTTCGCCGCGGCGACGAAGCGTTCGATGACCCGGCGGATCTCCTCGATCGAAAGCTCCCGCGGCGTCTCCCCGGTCAGCCGCGAGGCGACGGCCGAGGGGGCCACGGGCGGGCGGCCGTCCAGGAAGAAGGAAAAATTGTAGCGCCCGGCATGGTTGATCTGGACCGCCGCCCGGGCGCCGTTGGCCGTAATGGCCTTGGCCAGTCTGCGCAAGCCGGGAATGAACTCGTCGCGGTGGGCCCCGATGTTCAGCGCCCCACCGGAATCCTCGTCCACGGTGGCAAAGCCCACGGTGATCAACCCGGCCCCACCCCGGGCCCGCTCGGCGTAGAAATCGACCAGTGGGTCGGTCACCTCGAAATTCTTGGCCATGTTCAGGTGCATGGCCGGCATGCAGATCCGGTTCTTGAGTTCCAGCCGGTTGATCCGGATCGGTTCAAACAGAGGATCGCGCATGGTCAGCTCCCTTCGAATGGATCATCACAGCTCCCCAAAGCGGGGTGACACGCAACGCAGCGATTGGGCGTTCAATGAAGTTGTATCTTTCGTCTGTGGGAGCGGCATCCTGCCGCGATCATCGTGGCTGGATGCCACTCCCACAAAGGAAACACTTCATCGACGATAGGATGGCGCCCAGCGACACAACCCTCTTTAGGCGACATCGTCAAATCATGAAGGCACCGCCGTTCACATCCAGGCACACGCCGGTCACATAAGGCGAGTCCAGCAGGTACTCGCAGGCCCGCACCACGTCGGCCACCTCTCCGATCCGGCCAAGGACGGTCTTGGCCTTCAGGGCCTCCTTGCGCTCGGCCGAAAAATCGACGAAAACTCCCGCGTCCTCGATGAAGGCCGGAGCGACGGCATTCACGGTGATGCCGAAAGGGCCGAGCTCGCGTGCGCCGTAGCGGGTCAGCCCGAGCATCCCGGCCTTGGAGGCGGCGTAGTGCGGCCCGATCACCCCTCCGCCGCGGGCGGCGATCGAGGCGATGTTCACGATGCGGCCAAAGGCGAGGGCCTTCATCCCCGCCACGACCTCGCGGCACCAGTAAAAGGCGCCGCTCAGGTTGACGCGCAGGGTTGCATCCCAGTCCGCCGCCGTCAGGGTGTCGAATGAGCCTTGGGGCATGATGCCGGCGTTGTTGACCAGAACGGTCACCGGCCCCAGGGTTTCCCGGACTTCGCGGTGGTGGGCCGCCGCCACGGCCGCATCCCCGGCATCGCCCCGCAAGACCAGCAGCCGGCGGCCCTTCGCCAGCGACGGGGTGATCGCCCGCCGGGCGCTCTCGGCCGCCGCCTCGTCGCGGTGGTAGGTGATGGCCACAGAGGCGCCGCGGCGTGCCAGGCACTCGGCCAGGCCCCGCCCGATGCCCCGTGTGCCCCCGGTCACAACCGCCGTCCATGCGTCCATTTCCAAGCTCCTCACTGTGGCGGCACCCAATCGGTCGCCAGGATGGATTCGAGCGGCAGCCCTTCCGGGATGAGCTGCTGGGCCGCCATAATTTCAGCGGTCTGCTGCCAGGCCGCAACGTCGATTTTCCCGAAGGGGGTGCCCGGCGCAGCGGGCAACATCAGCTCCCGGGTCACCGGCAGCTGCCGGCGCACGATCGCCTCCGGGGTCTCCCGGTCCATCTGCGCCAGCACCCGGACGGCCTCCTCCTCGTTTTTCGGGTCGAGGGCATCGCGCCAGCCTTCGAGCAGCGCGGCGAGAAAGCGCCTCACCCTGTCCGGGTGGCGTTCCAGCATCTGCCGGGTCGTCACGACCGAGTTGGCCACGAACTTGACACCGAGCCGGTCCGGGCTGACGAAATCGAACCGCTCGCCGGCCTGGGCGAGCTTCTCACCGATGATGACGGCCTGGGCGTTCAGGTAGAGCGGCCAGAAGGCCACCCGGCCCTCGTAGAACGGGGTGTAGTCGTAACGCACGCTGAAGAGGTTGACCTCGCCCTCGGCGATGCCGTGGCGGGCGAGCAACGCCCGCATGATGGTTTCATCGTTGCCGCCGAAAGTGACCCCGAGGGTTCTGCCCTTCCAGTCCTTAGGGGAGGCAAACGGGGTGCGCTCCGGCCGGTAGATCCAGTGCAGCGGATTGACCTGGAAGAGCTGCGCCAGGACCACGATCGGCGCCCCCTTGGCCACGGCCCGGAGCACCTGATCGGCCGAGGCGACCCCGAAATGGGCGTGGCCGAGCTCAAGCTCCTTGAGCGCGTCGCGTTCGGGCCCCCCGGGCTTGACGGACACCGTCAGGCCTGCGCGGGAGAAATGGCCGCGGGCGTCGGCGAAGAGGTCCCCGACCGCGCTCACGTTGTAGAGCCACTTCAGCCGATAATTTATTTCCGGCGGCGCTTCGGCCCGGCCGCAGCCGAGCAGAAAAACGGCTGCAGCGAGCCAAGTCCACATCGAATGAGGGCCGGCTCTCATGGTGTCAACCGCTTTTCAGCCGTTTTTGAAGGGCGTTGCCGAGCCCCTCGAGGGTTACGAGGTAAAGCGATGTACCGACCCCGATCAAAAACAGCGCGACCAGGATCTTGGCCAGATCGCTCTGATAAAGCGCAATGCGGATGCTGTAGCCGATGCCGGCGGTCGCGGCGATGAACTCGGCCACGATGGTACCGACCACGGCCATGGTGGCGCTGCCCACGACCACGGTGCTGATTTTGTGAAGGTTCTCGAAGGCCCTGATCTTCACCTCCAGGCGCCAGGTCATGCGCCGGGTCGCGCGGTAGAAGTGTTCGATGTCGGCGACCGGCTCGGAGAAGATCCCGATAAAGGAGAGCAGGAGCGGGAAATAACAGATCATGGCGGCGATCAGAAGCCGCGAGGAGAGGCCGTCCCCGAGCAGGATGAAAATGATGGGGGCCACCGCCACGATCGGATAGGCCTGAATGTTGTAGGACGCCGTGCGGATGAACGACCCGACCCAGGCGGTGAGCCGGCCCAAGATCGCCACCGCGGTCGCCAGGCCGATGGAGAGGAGGTGCCCGAGCACGGCCACCGCCAGCGTGTTCAGAACGGCCAGCACATACGGCCCGGCATAGCGCGCAGCAGTCCGCCCGATCTCACCCGGGCTGGGGACGACATAATCCGAGAGCCCCAACGAATATTTCAACAGGAACAGCAGGGCGATCCCCAGAAAGTAGATGATCAAAAACTGGTAGATCCGCCTAAGCAGCATGGACGATCTCCAGCATGGCCCGCTCCAGCCGTTCGGGTGGCGGGGCGGCCCCTTGTGGCTCCAGATCAGCGCCCCGGACCGCGATCACCTGCGGGGATTTCGCCGCCCCGCGCAGGACGAGGATCCGGTCGCAGAACCGCGCCACCTCGGCCACATTGTGGGAGATGTAAAGAAAGCAGCGCGCCGGGAAGAGGGCTTTGATCTTCAGAATGATCTTTTCGCGGGTGAGCTCATCGACGTTCGCCAGGCTCTCGTCCATGATCAGCAGATCAAACTCCTGCAGAAGGTAGCGCACCAGGTTGGCACGGTTTTGCTGCCCCATGGAGAGGCGGCTGAAGCGTGCATCGACACAGCTTGCCATGCCGAATTCGCTGAGCAGCTCTTCCGCCCGTGCGTGGGTGGCGGCCGGCGCGGTCTCCTCGATGTGGCGGCGCACACTCGACCAGCCCGGCAGGCGTTCGAGGTTGTAGGTGTAGAGGGCCCGGCGGCGGCCGTTCAGGGAGATCGCGCCGCTGAAGCCCCGGATCTCGCCGGTCAGCATCCGGGCGAGCGTGGTCTTCCCCACCCCGGAAGGGCCGAAGAGGGCATGAAACCCCGCCCCCGGCAGATCGAAGCTCAGATCGGAAAAGAGATCTCCGGTGGCGTTCGGGTAGCGAAAAGAGAGTTGGCGCGCTTCCACGGGCGGTCTTGATTTCTAAATTGGCGAACCGAATCCGTCCCGGCGGCAGGAATGCCTTGTCTATCCAGGGCGGCCGCCGCTGATTATCCATTCAACTGGTTTCGTATACCAGCATACCGATTGATTCTCAACCGGGGCCGCAAGATTCTTGCTAAACTGCGGTCAACACGCTATGGACGTGGGTACCATTCCGAGGATCCGACGCAATGACCACGCGACGCTCAAGCCTCCAGACACGCTTTGCGCTCTGCCTGATTCTGCCCATTTTGACGCTTTTGATCGGAATGGGGATTATCGGTTTTTTTTGGGTCCGCGACCGGTTGCTCGATCAGTGGCAGGAGTCGGCGATTCTCAAGCTCGAGCGCGCCGCGCACCGCATGGACATGCATCTTGCGGCGGTGAAGCAGGCAATCCGTTGGTTCCATGACACATCCGGCAGCCAGCTGGATGTGTCCGTCCATGCCTGGGCCTTGGACCGGTTGCGCCGGCAGGAGGGGGTTGTCGACATCCGGTTGACCTGGAGCACACCACCGGAGCCGCCCGCTGCGACCAACGAACCCCGCTCGCCGAGCACAAGCATAGGGCACGGAATGCGTGCCATCGGTCAGGCCGGCGGCATGCGCCGCTTTCAGAGCGCTCGGATCCGTGAAATCACAGCACCGCGTTTTGATACCGGCGGCGCCCACGGCACCATCAGCATGATCTCTGAACTGCTGGACGAAACGGCGGCGGTCATCGGCCGCCTGGAGGTCGTCGCCGACTTCGATACGATCTTCCGCCACGTGGTCGAATCGGGATGGTGGCAGAGCAACAAGGCCTATCTGGTGGATGCAAACGGGCGAATCCTCGTCTGCACGGACACTGCACGCCACGAGGCCCTGGGTGAAACCGGTGAT
>JBFYWT010000029.1:0-3277 GCA_041310895.1 Desulfobacteraceae bacterium
CGCTCGGCCGGAAAAATGTGATCGTTCAGCCAGACATCCAGCGGGAGATCGTCCGCGAGCCCCCGGAAGAGAGTCATCGGCAGGTGGGTGTGGGTATTGACGAGCCCCGGCATGAGGATCACGCCGCGGGCGTCGATGACCTCGCCCGCCGCCGGCAGAGGGGAGGGAGCTCCCCTGCCGACCGCTGCGATCCGATCACCGCTCACCCCCACCCAGCCCCCGGTGATGATCTCAAACGCCGGGTTGCAGGTGATGATCGTCGCGTGGTGAAAGAGAATGTCGAAAGTCATGAGTCTATTGAGTCTGTTGGGTCTATTGCGTTGGTTGTTGGAATCGACACACGTAAAAATATTCTTTTGCCGCCGACAGACTGTGAGAGAGAGTGCCTAAAGTTGAAAAAATAAAAAGGGAATAACTCAAGCCGCTGGATTCAAGCGGAAAGACTTTTTTGCCGAGCACCTTGGTTCGTTTGCCGTCCTTCCAACTTTAGTCACTTTAGGCACTTGTAACTGTTCACTACAGACCCGACGGACTTATCCTCCCCGGATCCCACCCGCCAGCCGGTTCACCTCATCCATGGCCGCCTCCACGTCGAAGGTTAGGATGCGCCGGTCGCGCATCACGCACCGGCCGTCGATGATGACCGTGGTCACATCGCTGCCGCGCGCGGCGTAGACCAGGTGGGAGGCCGGGTGGTACATGGGGACGAGGTGCGGCTGGCGCATGTCGAGGATGATGAGATCCGCCTGCTTTCCCGGCTCGAGGGAGCCGGTGCGGCCGTCCAGGCCGAGCGCCCGCGCCGCATCGATCGTGGCCATGCGCAGGACGGTGGTCGCATCCAGAACGCTGGGGTCGAGCCCGTGCCCTTTGTGAAGCTTGGCCGCGGTGTCCATCTCCTGGAAGAGGTCCAGGTTGTTGTTGCTCGCGGCCCCGTCGGTGCCGAGCCCCACGCAGATCCCGGCGGCGACGAGGCGCGGTACCGGGGCGATGCCCGAGGCCAGCTTCATGTTGCTCTCCGGGTTGTGAGAGACCTTGACCCCGTGCTGCTGCAGCAGGCCGATGTCGGCCTCGGTCAACGCGACACAATGGCAGGCAAGAAGGTTCGGCGCCAGCAGCCCCAACGCCGCAAGGTGTCCGACGGGGGTGCGGCCGTAGCGGCGGCGGATGGTCTCCACCTCGCCGGCGGTCTCCGAGAGGTGGATCACGACCGGCAGGCTGTGGCGCTCGGCCAGTCCAAAGGCACGGGTAAGGAGCTCCGGCCGGCAGAGGTAGGGCGAGTGGGGCTCGACGGCCACCGTGATCAACGGGTCGCCGCGGAAGGAGGCGATCAACTCCTGGGTCCAGGCGAACCCGTTCTCGATGTCGCCGTAGCTGGGCGAGGGGAAGTCGAACAGCACCTCGCCCACGACCGCGCGCATCCCCGCCTTCTGCGCCGCGCGGGCGACCGCCGCTTCGAACAGGTACATGTCGCAGAAAGTGGTGGTGCCGGAGAGGATCATCTCGGCGCAGGCGAGCAGCGCCCCGCGTTCCACCTGCTCGGCGTCGAGGGCGGCCTCGGCCGGGAAGATGTGTTCGTTCAGCCAGGTCATGAGGGGGATATCGTCCGCGAGGCCGCGGAAAAGCGTCATGGCGGCATGGGTGTGGGTGTTGACCAGCCCCGGCATGACGATTCCGCCGCGGGCGTCGATCACCTCGGCGGCCGTCCAACCGGAGAGTTCCGCCGCCGTTCCGACGGCCGCAATCCGGCCCCCTCGGATGGCGACGGCCCCGTCGGCAACCGCACGGTTGGCGGGGTCCATGGTAAGGATCCGGCCGTGGGTGACGAGAAGGTCAGCCGCGTTCGAGGCCATCGAGCATTTCCAGCGTTCCGCTCAGAACCGTTCCCAGGCGGGGGGCCGCCTGCCGGGCGGTGGCGATGATCGCTTCCACCGAGGCCGGCTCCGGGCGGTCCGGGTCGTGGACGTTGGTGATCACCGCGAGCCCGAGCACGGCCATCCCGCCGTGGACGGCGGCGATGACCTCCGGCACCGTCGAAAATCCCACCGCATCGGCTCCGATGATTCTCAGAAACCGGATTTCGGCGGGGGTTTCGAGCGAGGGCCCTTTCAATCCGGCGTAAACCCCGCTGCGGAGGCGGATGCCCGCCGCCGCGGCGGCACGCTCGGCGCCTGCCATCAGGCGGCGGTCGTAGGCGCCGGACATGTCCGGAAACCGATCCCCCCAGCGCTCCTCGTTGGGGCCGACCAGGGGATTTTCTCCGGTCAGGTTGATGTGGTCGCGGATCAGCATGATGTCGCCCGCCTCGAATTCCGGATTGAGGCCGCCGGCGGCATTGGTGATGACGAGGCGGCGGAGGCCCAGTTCCTGCAGGACCCGGACCGGGAAGGCCACCTCGGCCGGGGACCACCCCTCGTACAGGTGGAAGCGGCCCTGGAGCAGCACGAGGGGGCAGCCCCCGAGCGTGCCCAGCAGGAGCCGGCCGTCATGGGTGGCGACCGTGGGCAGGGGGAAGTGCGGAATGGCGGCGTAATCGAAGGCGGCCGCGACGTCGAGACCGGCGGCGGACTCGCCCAGGCCGGTTCCGGTGAGCACCCCGACCTTCGGTGCGAACGGGGCGCGCTCCCGCAGGAACGCCGCCGCTTTCTCTGCTTTTCGTTTCATCTCCATCGCGTCCGGCAGCCGTTAGCCCTTGTTTTAGTGACGAGTTCCGAGTCCGAGCAGAGAAGAGGAAGTAACGAGTAACGAGCAACGAGTCAAGGAAAAGATAGAACAGCACCAACTCTGAACTCCGGCTCCGACTTCATCTCTCACCCTGAACCGCCTTATCCCGCATCTCGTATCCTTCAACCGTGAACCGTGAACCCGGAACCGTGAACCATAAGTTGATTCCTATGCCAGCCCTGCGATCCAGTCAAGGCGCAGCTGTCCGGGTCGCCGGGCCGGCGTTGACATTTACAGACGCTTGTGGAATAAGGCCAAACTGGGCCGCGCACCGGCCCCCATCTCCCACTATCGCCGAAGGACACTGCCCCTATGACGACGGATTGGCACATCGACCACCCGGACATCACTCCCCCCATGTGGGACAAGATCGACGCCATCATCTCCGCCCATAAAGGGATTCCCGGATCGGTGATCACGGTGCTGCGGGAGTGCCAGGACGTGGTCGGCTACCTGCCGGTGGAGTTGATCGACGCCATCGGTTTAGGCCTCAACCTCTCGCGCAGCGAGGTCTTCGGCGTGGCCTCCTTTTACGCGCTCTTTTCGATGCAGCCCA
>JBFYWT010000031.1:0-5365 GCA_041310895.1 Desulfobacteraceae bacterium
TGCTGAAAAACCCGCTGCGCAGCCGCGAGGAGTCGATGCTCGCCTCGGCGCAGAGCATGCGCAGGGAGAGCTGCTCCTTGGACATCTCGAGCGAGAAGATCGCCACCGGCACCCCGGCATCGACCGCGGCGTTGCGGGCGATGTTCAGGGCGAGGGCGGTCTTGCCCATGCTCGGACGTGCGGCCAGGATGAGGAGGTCCGAGTTCTGGAGGCCCGAGGTCAGGTTGTCGAGCAGCGTGAACCCGGTCGGCACCCCGGTGACCAGGCTTTTGTTCTTCTGCTTTTCCTCGAGGAAGTCGATGTTGGCGTCGATGAGCTTGCTCAGCGGATAGAAGGCCTGGCGGGCCTTCTTGTCGGTGACCTCGAAGATGGCGCTCTCGGCGAAATCGGTGATGTCATCCGCGCTGCCCTGCTCCATGAAGCAGCGCTTGGTGATGGCGTTGGATTTCTCGATCAGCCGCCGCAGCACCGCCTTGTCGTGAACGATGCGGGCGTGGTGCGGGGGGTTGACGGAGGGGGGTGCGTCCAGCAGCCGCGCCAGGGCCGCGGCCCCACCGGCCTGCTCGAGCTGGCCCTTCTCCTTGAGGTGGTTCGCGAGCGTTACGAGGTCGACCGGTTCGCTCCGGTTGAAGAGATCGGTCATGGCCGCAAAGACCCGTTGGTGGGCCGTGCGGTAGAAATCGACCGGGGTCAGGATGTCGACCACCTCGAGCAGTGAGGTGTTGTCCACCAGGATGGAGCTGAGGAGCGACTCCTCGGCCTCGAGGTTCTGGGGCGGTACGCTGAGCGGGTCCGTTGGTCTGGCGCTTGCAGGGGTGGGGTCGGCCATCGGGTTCATCCTGGGTGCAGAGGACGCCGGGTGCGTTCGGGGTGCGCGGCGACGCGTTGCGTCTGCCGCCGCGCGCACTCCGGCGTCTGCTCGGTGGATGGGATCGACGCGGCGAGGATTACCCCTCGGCGACGATCTCCACCGTGATGTCCGGCTCGACTCCCTTGTAAACCCGGATGGGGACCTGATAGGAGCCGAGCTCTTTGAGGGGTTCGGTCAGGAGGACCATCCGCTTTTCGACCACGATGTTCTGAGCGGCCAGTGCCTCGATGATCTCCCGTACCCCGACGGAGCCATAGAGGCGGTTCTCCTCGGCGACCTTGGCCGCGATTTTACAGGAAACGCCCGCGAGCCGTTTGGCCATCTCCTCCGCCAGCTGGCGTTCCTTGGCGATCTGCAGCTCGAACTTGGACTTCTCCTGCTTCAGGCGGTGGCGGTTTTCGGCGGTGGCGGCAACGGCCTTCTTCTGGGGCAGCAGATAGTTGCGGGCATAACCCGGCTTGACCTCGACCTCGCTGCCGATGATGCCCAACGACTCAATGGTTTGCGTGAGAATGACCCTCATGAGACCCCCTTCACGATTTGCCGCCCGCGCGGCCGGCCCGGTGCCGTGATGAAGCGGCTCAGGCCGTGGCGGGCGGTTTTCCGAGTTTTCTGAAATTGAACCAGGTGTCGAAAAATCCGCCGGCGACCACGATCAGCATCACCAGCTGCTGAACGGCGATGATAAAATAAATCATGATCCGCGCCAGGCGCGGCACCTGCTTCTTGTGCAGATAAAACGCGACGACGGCGATGCCCTGAAAGAAGTAGACGATCATGAGCACGATCACCCCATTCAGGCCGAGCATCTTGAGCGCGAAGCCGGGCAGGAGCAACAGCACTCCGGAGCCGACCGCCGCCCACACCAGGGGCTCGGGCGCCTTCCAGTGGTCGAGCGGCCCGTAGTCCGGGAATTCGAGTCCCAGGCGCCGGAACACCGGCCGCGCGCTGAGCAGGCTGACCCAGACCACCACCAGGGTCGACGCGACCAGGAGGGCAGGCAGCATGCCGACCAGTACGGTCTGGATCACCGGCATGGCCTCCTCAAGAAAACGGATCTGCTCTTCGGAGACCCCCATCTCACGATAGAGCGCCACCGTAAGCTCCAGGTTGTGCCGGGCCCCTTCGGCGACCACCTCGGTCGGCCCCGTACCGGTTAGGATCCCGTACAGCAGGAGACCGGCGAGCGCCCCTCCGGCGACCGCTGCACAGGCCGCCGCCGCCGTCTTCTCGATCGAGAGCCCGGTCGGCAACAACTCCCCCAGCACGAAGCCCACGAGCAGAACCAACCCGAAAAAGAGCACCTCCAGACCGCCCCCCAGCAGGCCGATCAACGCAAGGCTCGCCACGGCGATGATGGCGGCCGGCTGCCGCCCGAGCCGGGTGCGGTAGACCATGATCGGCACGGGCAGAAACGCGGTCCCCAGCAAGCCCAGGATCGGAACAAAGGCGCAGGCGACAATCAGCGCGCACGTGACCAGAATTCCGGTGATGAGTTCCGTTCTCATGGTCCCGTAGGGTGAGCCGCGGGCGGCCGGCGGGCGCCGCCGGGACGATCAATAGCTGTCGATCGAGCCGACAAAGGGCAAAAGGGCGATCGTCCGGGCGCGCTTGATGGCATGCGTGAGCGCGCGCTGGTGCTTCGCGCAGCAGCCGGAGATGCGCTTGGGAATGATCTTACCGCGCTCGGTCACGAAATAGCGCAGCATCTTCGGGTCTTTGTAATCGATGGTCAGGGTGCTGTCGGCGCAGAAGCGGCAGACCTTGCGGCGGTGAAATACCCGTCGTGTGGGTGTCGGGGCGCCGGCGGGCCTGGCATCACGGGCATCTCTGTGTCGGGGTGCGGGTGCGGGCATGGCTTAGGCCTCCTGCGGGGGTTGCTCGGGTTGGGTCGGCGGGACCACGTCGACGGGGGCCGGCGCCTCAGCCGCCGCCGCGGGCGCGATGACGGCCGGCGCCTCGGGCTCGGCGGGCTTTTGCGCCTCCTCCGCGGCCTTGGTCATCTCCTCCTGGATTTTCTCCAGGTTCGGGTGCGCGTCGATCAGCACCGACATGTGCTTGAGCACGCGCTCGTCGATCCGAAAAAAGCGCTCCATCTCGTTGACGAGCGCGCCCGTGCCGCAGAAGTCGAAGCGTACATAGAACCCACGCTCTTTCTTGCGGATGGGGTAGGCCAGTTTCCGGGGTCCCCAGGGGTCGATGCGGATGAGAAATCCGTTGAGTTGACCCATGATCTCCTGCACCCTGTCGAGTATCAGCTGGCGCTGCTCTTCGGGTTGATCCGGGTCGATGATAATAAATGTCTCGAACCGTCGCATATATCCTCCTCTCGGGTATAAAGCCCTGGATGCATACGCTCCAGAGCAAGGATGGACCGGCGTAGTCTATTCAACGACCGAATAGAATTTTCTTAAATACCAATTTCCGACATCCAGGTCAATAACAACTTGGCGTCCGGGGGCCGGCGCCGGGCGAAAAAAAAGAGGTTAGCATGCTAACCTCGAGAGGTGGTGGGCTGCACTGGAATCGAACCAGTAACCTAATGATTAAGAGTCATTTGCTCTGCCTGATTGAGCTAGCAGCCCACAAACCGCCGCCACATCAGACACGACCGCGCTTTATACCGGCTCCCTCACCGGTTGTCAAACGGTTTTTCCTCGGAAGGACGTCATGGCGCACAGCGCCCCTTTGTCAGAAAGCAAGTTCTGTTCTTGTGGGGGTGGCTCCCGGCCTTCGCAGCCAGGCGGCTTCGGCGGAGTAGGCTCCAGCCACGATGACATCGCGGCAACCAGCCTTCACCGCCGGCTACGGCGGTCGGGAGATGCCGGTCCCGCTTATCGTCGCCAAGGGGGTTTCTCCCGCGACCAGCTGTCCCGTTTGAAACGCTTGGGGTCGATCTTCTTGCCCTTTGCGGTGCGTCGCACAAAGCCGCCGCCGGGGGCTTGGAGGATGTCCTCGGGGTCGAGAGTGAAGCTTCCGGCCGGAGACGGGGCGGCCGGTTCGGATTGCGTTGAGGCTTCGGCGCGGGCCGGTTTCAGGCGTTCCTTTGGAAGCGGCGGAGCCGTGAAGCATCCGGGCGGGATCACGTCCGCCAGGAAGAGCCCTTCGCCGGCCTGATGAAAAATGGTTCCTTGCCTGCGGCAGGCCTCGACTGCCACCGTGAGAATGACCGGCTGCGGGTCGATCCTCCGGCCGATTTTGATCGCCGCCTCGCGCTCGGCCGCTAGGAGGATGTGGTTGCCGGGAGCCGGCTGCAGGCCCCGCTCCAGCACCACGGGGTGGGCCCGGCGCCGGACGGCGGCAAAGAGCTGCCCGGGAGGCGTTTCAGCCGTCGCGGGCGAGGGCAGGCGGCTTCGGTCTTTCGCCCGGATGCGGTTATCGCAGATTTCGATCGGAGGATCCGGGATGCTCAGAGTGATCTCCTGCAGGTGGGAGCGGTTGACGTATCCGAAGCCTTCCTCATGCAGGGCTTTGAGCAGGTCCTTGATTTTGACGAAACCCTCGGCGTCGGGCACAAGCGCCAACTCGCTCGGCTCACACCCCAGGATCGAGGTCAGAACCTTGGCGAGATACTGCGGGGTGCGGGAGGAGGACATTGGTAAGTGCCTAAAGTGAGCTAAAGTTTAAAGTGCCTAAAGTTGGGTTAGGGAAAGGGTCCGAGGGGAAAAGAGCAGGGTCCAAGGGGCCGAGGGTCCGAGGGTCCAAGGGGAGAACGAAAGAAAGGGGCCAACAGTGAAAAGATAGGGCCACAGGGGGCCGAGGGGCCGAGGGAAAGACGTCGGAGTTAAAAGTAACGAGCAACGAGCAGCGAGTCGAAACCGGATGTTTCATATTCAGTTCCCTTGAACCCTCGGCCCCTTGGACCCTTCCTTTCATCTCCCTCCAACCCCTTTACTTGACCCGCTTCGAACCGTTTGGTATTGCCATCCATTATCAAAAGTGAACCGCGCCGTCCATCCCAAGCCTTTGCGAAAGGATCGCCGACCATGACCTCCGTCGCCAAGTCCTGCCAGCTCTACCGTAAAGCCCTGAAGCTCATTCCCGGCGGCGTCAACAGTCCGGTCAGGGCCTGCAAGTCCGTGGGCGCCGACCCGCTCTTCATCCGCCGCGCCGAGGGGGCCCTCATCGTCGATGCGGACGGCAACCGCTACATCGACTACATCGGCTCCTGGGGGCCGATGATCCTCGGCCACAACCACCCCGCTGTCGTCAAGGCCATCACAAAGGTGCTCGCGCGCGGCACGAGCTTCGGTGCCCCCACGGACCTCGAGATCGAGCTCGCCGGAATGGTGACCGCGGCCGTGCCGTCGGTTGAGCTTGTGCGCATGGTCAACTCCGGCACCGAGGCCGCCATGAGCGCGGTGCGGCTCGCGCGCGGGGTGACCGGGCGCGATCTCGTGATCAAGTTCGATGGCTGCTACCACGGCCATGCCGACACCCTGCTCGTGGCGGCCGGCTCGGGGGTGGCGACGCTCGGGATCCCCGGCAGCCCGG
>JBFYWT010000042.1:0-34539 GCA_041310895.1 Desulfobacteraceae bacterium
AAGCAGGGGCTGGTCAAGGTGGCCGACTGTTACGGCACGAAGCTCATCACCACCAACCCGCGCTGCCACATCGAGGGGGCCATGCACCTCGAGTTCCACGAGCACACCCCCAAGGAGTGCACGGACGAGGTGGTGCTGCAGGCCATCGGCCGCTTCAAGAACCGCACGGCCAAGATCGAGATCCCCAAAATCAAGAACATCGGCGTGCACGGCTTCTCGCACGAGTACATCAACTACATGCTGGGGGGCAGTTTCCGCGCCTCCTACACTCCGCTGAACGACAACATCATCAACGGCCGCATCCGCGGGGTGGCGGGCGTCGTCGGCTGCACCAACCCGCGCGTCAAGCAGGACTGGCTTCACGTTGAGCTCGTGAAGGAGCTGATCAAGAACGATGTCCTGGTGCTCCAGACCGGCTGCTCGCAGATCGCGCTCGCCAAGGCGGGATTGACGACCCCCGAGGCGGCCCACCTGGCCGGACCCGGGCTCAAGGAGGTGTGCGAGACGGTCGGCATGCCGCCGGTTCTCGGAATGGGCTCCTGCGTCGACAACAGCCGGATCCTGATCGCTGCCGCCGAGATGGTCAAGACCGGCGGCCTGGGCAACAGCATCGCCGATCTGCCGGTGGCGGGCGCGGCCCCCGAGTACATGAGCGAGAAGGCCATTTCGATCGGCCAGTACTTCGTTGCCTCCGGCGTGTTTACCGTGTTCGGCGTCACCTTCCCCACGGTGGAGGGGACGAAGTTCCACAAGCACCTGTTCGAGGACCTGGAAAAGATGGGCATGGGCAAGTGGGGTTTTGCCAACGATCCCTACGAGATGGCCCGCCTCATCATCGAGCACATCGACAAGAAGCGGAAAGCCCTCGGCATCGACAAGGCGCGCGAGCGTCAGCTGATGTCCATGGCCGACCGCCGGTCGCTGGACGCGGCGGCCTGATCGCCGTCCGACCGGTCATCTGTTCGAATCCATCCGGGGCGCCCTGCGGGGCGCCTCGGTTTTTTTGACAGGTGGACAGGCCGGAGGGGCTGCCTTAGCATTTCAGCCATATACAAAAAGGGGGTGCGCGCATGATGACGCTGGAGGAGCTCAAGCAGAGGCCGGATCTGATCGACGAGATCAACTGGGAGATGACGCCAGAGGAGGCTGTGCGGCTCTACCTCGAGTGGGGCAACAACTGGGCCCGGGGAGACGGCTTCGTGATCCGCTCGAAGAGCGACTTCACCACCTATTTCGTCGTCAACTGCTGGAACAGGCCCTATTATATCTACCTGATCCGGCGCAACTCCGACGAGGCCCAGGAGCTCTCGCGCTTCGAGTTGCCCTCCCGGTTCGAAAAGGATGTCTGTGAGCTGAAAGGGATTTACGCACTGGATGCGGACGCGAAGACCTGGCTGAAACAGGAGTTGGGCGTCGCCGGGCGCTGACGGTCGGAGCGCACCCCTCTCACGCGAGCTCGGGGTGCTCGCCCAGGAAGCGGTACAAGGTGGCCCGGCCCACCCCCATCAGCTTGGCGGCCCGGGCCTTGTTCCCGCCGGTGCGGGTCAGGGCCAGCTTCACCGTCTCGATCTCGAGCTTCTTGGCCGGTCCCCGCCGGGAGCACACCGCGTCTGCCTCGCGCAGCTCCAGGGGGAGGTTTTCCGGCAGGATGAGCTTCCCGCCGCACTTCACGAAAGCGAACTGGACCGCGTTCTGGAGCTCGCGCACGTTGCCCGGCCAGCGGTAGTCCAGCATCAGGGCCAGCGCCTGGCTGGAGACCTTGAGCGGCTCCCGGCTGTAGCGCTCGGAGGCCTCTTTCAGGAAGTGGTCGATCAGGTAGGGGATGTCGATCTTGCGCTCCCTGAGCGGCGGCAGGTGAATGGGGATGACGTTCAACCGGTAGAAAAGATCCTCCCGGAAACGGCCGCGCTCAACCTCTTTCTTCAAGTTCTTGTTGGTGGCGCTGACGATGCGCACATCGACACCGATCGTCTGCTCGCCGCCGACCCGCTCGAACTTTCCCTCCTGGAGGAAACGCAGGAGTTTCACTTGCATGGGGATGGAGAGGTCGGCCACCTCGTCCAAGAAGACCGTCCCGCCGTCGGCGAGCTCGAACCGCCCCTTCTTGTCGCGGATGGCGCCGGAGAAGGCGCCCCGCACGTGGCCGAAGAGCTCGCTTTCGATCAACCCCTCCGGCAGCGCCCCGCAGTTGATGGGCACGAAGGCCTTTCCGGCGCGGCGGCTTTCGGTGTGAATGGCGCTGGCTGCAAGCTCCTTGCCGGTGCCGGTTTCCCCGGAGATGTGGACCGGGAAATCATAGCCCGCGACGTCCCGGATCTGCGCGAAGACGGTCAGCATCTTGCTGTCGTGCCCGATGATGTTGCCGAAGCACGTCAGACGCTCGGCCTGGAGCCGCAACCGGAAGAGGTCGGTCACATCCCGGAAGCAGGAGAGCACCCCGGCGGCCCCTCCCGCTCCGTCGCTCATGCGGGTGACGGTCATTTCGATGCGGCGGGTGTCGCCGGCCTTGGTGAGAATGGTGAGGGCGTAGTCGGCGCTTTCCGGCGGGGCGGGCGCCTCCTCGCAAAAGGCGCAGCGGCCGCCGCACAGAGGGGCGCCGAAGGCCTCGTGGCAGTCGCGGCCCAGCACTTCCGCCCGGGGGTAGCCGGTGATGCGTTCCGCCTCCCGGTTGAAAAAGAAGACCCGACGCTGCATGTCGTGGGCGATGATGCCTTCCTTGAGGTTGTCCAGGATCTGTTCGAGGTTGTCCCGGTGGCACATCAGGGATTCGAGGGGAAAGTCCGCCATGCGATCGTTCGCTTCTCGCGCAGATGAGGTGCCGGCGTCGGCGCCGGGCTGATACCGAGCTACCGGTTTTGGCGTTTTATGTCAAATGCTCACCGCCGCCAGAAGGCGTTTTTCGATAAAGTCGGCGATCGCGGCCGGGTCATCCAGCCGGAAGACGGGGACATGGACCTCCATCACGGCATCGGTGGCGACGGCGATCAGGGAAGGATCCCCGCGGCAGACCAGCTCCGGGCCCAGCGCTGCCCGGACCACCTCGATCTTGAGCTGGTGCTCCCGTTTGAACCCCTCGGTGATGAGCAGATCGATGCCGTCGAAATACCCGGCCAGGTCGGTGAGGGCCTCGGAGGCCACCGCCTTGACCAGGAACATGTGCCCGCGTCCGGTCAGCATGACCGCTTCCGCCCCGGCGGCGCGATGGCGGGCGGTGTCCTTGCCGGAACGGTCGATCTCGACCGCGTGGTGGGTGTGCTTGATGGTGCCGATCCTGTATCCGCGCCGCCTGAGCTCCGGGATCAGCTTTTCGATCAGGGTGGTCTTGCCGGAATTGGAGCGGCCCACGATGGAAAGGATCGGCGGCCAATGATGGGAGGATCGATCCGCCATCATACCGTCCCGAGGATGAGGCCCGAATCGTTCGGCGTTTTTACGGGGATGCGCCTGATGTCGTGGGCGCCGACGACCGTGAGCATCTCTTTTATCTGCGTTTCGGAGTAGGATTGGCCCGAGGGGGTGCCGACCAGCATGTTGAGCGAGAATAGGGCGGGGAAGAGCGGCCCGTCCATGGCGTCGTTCAGGATGAACTCGTGCACGATCACCATTCCGCCGGGTGCGAGGGCCGCTACCGCTTTGTGCAGGATCTTCAGACAGGCCTCGGGGCCCTCGGCGTGCAGGATGTGGGAGAGCCAGACGACATCGTAGAACCCGGCGACCTCGTTCCGGTGGTAGTCTCCGGGCAGGAAGTTGACGCGCCCGGCGAGGTTGAAGCGCGCGATGGTTTTTTCGGCGAAGGGGCGCGATTCGGGCAGATCGAAGACGTCGGCGCTGAGCTCCGGGTTTTTCAGGCAGAAGTGAACGGCATAGGTGCCGGGTCCGCCGCCGAAATCGAGCAGCCGGCGGCGGATGGAGAGGTCGACGGCTGCAACGATCGCAGGTGCGGCCGCCATGGCGTTGGTGAACATGCCCATGAGGAAGCTCTCGCGCCACTCTGCGCTGTGAACGGCGGGCCGCTCCCGGACCGGGCAGCCGCTGCGCACGGACTCCTCCAGCCGCGCCCAGGAGTCCACCAGGTGGTGGTGGTGCATGATCATGTGGCCGATGTAGGACGGCGACTCGCGGTAGAGCAGCGCGCGCGCGGCGGGCGAGTTGGCATAGCGGCCGTCGGTCTTGGTCAGCAGCCCGAGGGCCGCCATGGCATTCAGCAGGGCCTCGACGCCGCGGGCGGAGCCCTGGAGGCGGTCGGCCATCTCCCCCGCCGACAGGCGCTCATCTTTCAGAATCGAAAAGAGATCCAGCTTGACGGCGGCGTGCAGGGCGCAGCTCTTCCAATATGCCCCCGAGGCTTCAAGCAACTCTCCGGCCGTGCGGGCGTCTGCGGGCATATCGGTCTCCGGCGGCAGCGGTTTCGGGCGTGCCGCGATCGTATCGGTTCAATCGTTGCTCTGCTGCTCTTTAACCAGCTGCTCCGGCGTCATGGTCCAGAAGGGGGTCCCGTCCTTGGTCAGCCGCATCTTCAGCTCAAAGACCTCTCCTTTTTTGACCTTGGAGGCCATGAGCACGTCCTTGCCGTTGACTTCCGCCCAGCAGCCGCGGATGGTGACCCGGTCCCCGGGCTTGAGGCCGGTGTCCGCCGGCTTGAGAAAGGCCGTCGGTCCCAGGTGGACGATGATGCTCTCACCGCCCTCGCGCACCTCGAGAGCAACGCCCGGAGCCATGCCGGGCATGGGCACGACCTCCACCACTTTCACGACGGTCGCCTTGATCCGTTCGGCCTCCTTGTAGTTGTAGAGCTTGTTGTAGGGGTCGGAAACCCCCCAGCCTTTCAGTGGATCGGCTGATGCCGGGAGGCAGAGCGCTCCTATAAGAAAGACGCTCACGACCGTAAGTATTCCCGTTCTCCGCATCGATGGCATCGCAATCACCTCCTGAGATTATTCACGGAGTAACATATTTCCTCAGAGCCCTTTTGGCAAACGGTTGCCGACCGTTTCGCGGCGCGCGTTTACGACGTTCCGCCCGGCCGGCGCAACGCCGGTGGGCCGGGAGAAATCAGAAATTCATGAGACGTTTGTCGATGATCAGAACCGGCTCGTAGCCGAAAAGGGCATTGAGATGGTGCAGGAACGCATGGCGCCCCTCCCGCTGCCAGATGGCGTTGACGGCTGAATTGAGCCGGCGATAGCGCTCCTCGGTGTCGGCAAAGCCGTCCGGGTCCGTCTCAGCCCCGGCCAGCTGCGTGATCAGCTCCAGCCAGGTAAGGCTTGCGCCCATCAGGAAATGGGGCCAGGCATCGCGCAGGGGCGGGGGCCATGCCGGGTCGCTCGTATCGCCGACGCCGGGCTTGATCGCCGCGGCCGGGTCCTCGCAGAGCACCTCCGCCAGCCGTCCGGCGCTTTTGGCCCCCTGCACCAGGGGGTCGACCAGGACCTCAGCATTGACGCGGCCGGCGGTCCGGCGGTCGGCATAGAAAATCAGGCTGAACTGATGTCCGGCCGCGTCCCGTGCCGCCCGGCGGTGGAACCGCCAGAGGGGGATCTCCTGCCGATAGCGTTCCAACACCGGCCGGGCCACCCGGTGGGCGATCAGCGGGTCCAGGTGCCAGCGCGGCTCGGCCTCCGGGGCCCAGTCAAAGCGGAAGCGCACGGCCCACCATCCGCGCTCGGCCGCCTCGGGGCCGATCACCGGCGGCGGTGCCGGTGCAGGGCCCAGCGGCACCGGCCGCCCGGCGCAGCCGGCTATCAAGGAGACCGCCGCCAGCAGAGCCATCCCGGCGGCCGCACGCTTCAAATTCCGCTCCATATCCCCCTCTCCCGCCGCCTCAGTCGCGCAGGATCAGCCAGACCCCGGCCAGCAGCACCACCACACCCGCCGCGCGCGCCAGCGTCAAGGGCCTCAGCGCCGCCCCCATCAGGCCGAAATGGTCAACCAGCACTCCCGCCAGCACCTGCGCGGCGATGAACACGGTGAAGGCGGCCACGAGGCCCAACCGCGGCACGCTGAAGGCGAGCGCGCCGACGATGACCAACCCCAGCACGCCGGCGGTGTAGGTATACCAGGGAACCGCTTCTCCGGAGGCGAGGTTCCCGCCGCGCTGAACCAGCATGATCAGACCGATCAGCACCCCGCCGCTGAAGTAAGTGATGAAGACGCTTTCGAGTGTTCCGATGCGCTTGTCCAGAATGCCCATGAAGTGGGCCTGGAATGCCGTGACCACGCCCCCGATCGCTGCGATGGCGGCGAGGAAATAGAGCCTCATGACGGGTACGCCCTCATCATTCTGAGAAAACGGTTTCACCCCGCTGGGAGTTGTTTTGCCCACTAGTGGGCGGTTCGCGTGCCAACACCTGCCCCTCCCACTTCAACAGGCAGAATCTATTAATAAAAATGGAGCCATCGGCCGGGCACGGTCTGTGCTAAGGCGTTCGATGACACGTCAACCGATGGAGCTGCCAATGGAAAGCGCGCTGATCGTTACCGCCAAGGCCCTGATCACCACCCTGGTCCTGGTAATGGCCACCCAACTCTTGTGGCTCGTTTGACCACCACCCCGGGCTGCTGGCGATAAAGAGACCTGCGGCCGCCGCCTCCGTTCGGTGCCGGGTGTGGAGGATTACACGCGGACCGAAACATTGTCAATCGACTCGAACTTCATCATCCGCCACGTCCCTTGACCGTTTGAAGCGTCAGGCCCTTCCTTTCGCCTTGACTGGCGGGACGGCCGTGGTAGAACGGTCTCGGTCGCGAGGATGCCGCCGCCGCAAACAACGCCGCACTATCGGGGAGACCTGCAAGAATGAAGCTGAGATGGTTTTTATGGCTGATCGTTCCGGGGATGATCGTGACGGCCGGTTGCGCCGCCCTGGTGGTCGGCGCGGGGGCCGGGGCCGGGGCCTACTCGTACGTGCAGGGCGAGCTGATCCGCTCCTATCCCGCCGCCTACACCGAGGTGATGCGCGTTTGCGCCCAACTTCTCCAGGATTTGGAGATGCCGGTCCAGGCGACTCGCAGCGACGGCGACCAGACGATCATCACAACGGAGCGCAAAGACGGCACGCCCATGACGATCAAGGTCCGGATCGTCAACCTAGAGGTGACCGAGGTCGCCATCCGGACCGGCCGGGTCGGCCTTTGGGACCGGGAGGCCTCCGCCTCCTTTCATGAGTTCATCGCCGCCCGCCTCAAGACCTCTGCCGGCGCAGGGGCAGCCGGCGGTTGACCGCGGCGATCTCCGCTTGCTCCCGGCGGTTGATGGCGTCGATGTGCCGCTCCATCATCCGACGCAGGGCGGGGTGCTGGAAGCGATGGAGGCTGACATTCGGCGTGAGCTGAAACCCCCGCCTGAGTTTGTGCCCGCCCCCGGCGCCCGGGTCGAACCGGCGCATCCCCCGGTCGATGGCCCACGCGATCGGGCTGTAGTAGCACGCCTCGAAGTGCAGGAACTCGATATCCTCCAGGCATCCCCAGTAGCGGCCGTACAGCTGATCCCCCTTGGCCGCGCACATGGACATGCCGATCGGCGCCGCGCCGGTGGCCGCGCGGCGGGCCACTGCGAACACCAGCCGGTGCCCGAAACGCTCAGGGAGAAGATCGAAGAATTCCGGGGTCAGGTACTTGCAGCCCCACGGCCCGAACTGGTCGTTGGTGCGGGCGTAAAAGCGGTACATGCGCGCGTGGAGATCCTTCGGCAGTTCGCGGCCGGGGACCATCTCCACGCGGATACCCGCGCGCTGCAGCTGCGCCCGCTCCCGGCGGATGTTGCGGCGCTGGTTGGAGTTGAAGCCGGAGAGGTAATCCTCGAAATCGGCGAAGGCCTCGTTCTCCCAGGCAAAGCTCGGATGCACCCACGCCGAGTAGCCCCCGGCGGAGACCGCCTCCGCCCAGAGCGGATCCGCGAAGAGGAAACTTGCACCGGATAGATCGTGACGGCGGCAGAACTCATCGATTTCAGCGAGCATCCCCGCGGTCAGCGCCTTCTCGTCCACCCCCGCCGCCATGAGAAAGCGATAGCCGATCAGGGGGGTGAAAGGGCTCATGCCGACGAGCTTGGGATAGTAGTCCACCCCCAGCCGGCCGGCCACCTCCGCCCAGGCATGATCGAACACGAACTCCCCGGCGCTGTGGCTTTTGACGTAGAGCGGGGCGGCGGCGACGAGCTCGTCCTCCGCCCATACAGTCAGGTGGCGTGGGACCCAGCCGCTGCCGGCGGCGACGCTGCCGGAGGCCTCCATCAGCCACAACCAGTCCCATTCCAGGAAAGGGGTCTTTAATGGCAGGGCCAGCTTGTCCCATGCCGTGCGGTCGATCGCGGCGATCTCTGGAACCCAGCGCATCGTTAGTTTGCAAGGCGAATGCATATACCACCCATCGTCGGCAGGGGGATTCGGCACTGGCCGTTGAATTGCGGCTCATGACGCTTCCACCCACGTGCGAGAACATATATCGGCCGGCCCTTGCTGTCATCCGGCCGGCACGGGCCGGATGCGAGGATGAATCCTTGACATTCCCTGCTGCATAGATAAAATATTAGTTTGACTATAAATTGTTCTGAAAGAGGTGGTTTCGATGCCGATCTTCGAATTTCGCTGCGGCGAGTGCAACGAGTGTTTTGAAATCCTCGTCATGAACCGGGACGAAGAGGTCGATCTGAAGTGTCCCAAATGCGCCTCCGCTGCGCTTGAGCGGATCATCAGCAAATCCTGCTACGCCATGGGCGAGGGCGGCGGCAAGGGCAACGGCGAGGGGCCCTCTGTCCAGAACCGCAGTTGCTCAAGCGGCTCCTGCACGACCTGGGAGCTTCCGGGGCATGCGCGCTGACCGGCCGCCGGAACCTGACGCCGATGCCTCGCATCCATTCCCAGGAAAAAGAGCAGTTCAAGAAGCTTTTCAGCCACGAAGACCCCGACGCCTTCGAGGATCGCTTCAGGGTTCTGGACACCTTCCTGTCGACGGAAAAGCATCTGACCTGCGACGAGCTCTGCCGGGCCCTCTCCGCCCGGGGCGAGCACCTCACGCCGGAATTCGTGCGCGAAACCCTTAAGCTCCTCAGCCACTTCGGTTTTGCGCGCCAGAGCCGCTTCGACAACGGGGAGATCCGCTACGAGCACCATCACCTCGGCCAGCACCACGACCACATGATCTGCACCAAGTGCGGCAAGATCCTCGAGTTCAAGGAGGACCGTCTGGAAGAGGCCCAGATCCAGGTGGCGGCCGCCCACGGGTTTCACATGCTCCAGCACCGCATGGAGATCTACGGGATCTGCGCCGAGTGCAACCGCGAACGGCGGCGGCGGATGCCGCTGACCCTCGCCAAATCGGGAGAGCGGCTGGTCATCCGGGACATCAACGGGGGGTCCGCATCCCGCCTGCGCCTGATGACGATGGGGCTGCGACAGGGAGACCGGATTGAAGTGATCAGCAACAACGGCCAGGGGCAGCTGGCGGTGTCGGTCGACATGAAGCGTTATGCAATCGGCCGCGGTCTGGCCCAGAAAATCATCGTCGAGCCGGCGGCCTCCTGAGCCGCCCGCCGCCCGAGCGAGAACCTGCATGTCCGCGCCCGAACCGGCCTATCGACATACCCATCACAGCGGCCGCCTGCGACAGCTGAGCGCGACGGCCGCGGCCCGGCTCTCCGCGTGTACCCTCTGCCCGCGCACCTGCCGGGTCGACCGGACGGCCGGGGAGGTGGGTTTCTGCCGGACCGGCCGTGCGGCGAAGGTGGCGAGTTTCACTCCGCATTTCGGCGAAGAGAGCCCGCTGGTGGGGGAGCTCGGGTCGGGCACCATTTTTTTCAGCCACTGCAACCTGCTCTGCCTCTTCTGCCAGAATTTCGAAATCAGCCATGGGGGCGCCGGTGAGGAGGTTTCCGACGAGCAGCTGGCGGCGATGATGATGGCCCTCCAGGCGCACGGCTGCCACAACATCAACTTCGTCAGCCCCTCCCACGTCGTTCCCCAGATCCTGAGCGCGCTTGAGATCGCCGTGCCGCAGGGGCTCCGCGTACCGATCGTCTACAACTCGGGCGGCTACGACCACCCGGAGACCCTGAAACTTCTGGACGGGGTGGTGGACATCTATATGCCGGACTTCAAGTTTTGGGACGCGGGGGTGGCCGACCGCACGTGCCAGGCCCCCGGCTACCCGCAGGTGGCCCGGGCCACGCTGCGGGAAATGCATCGCCAGGTCGGGGACCTGACACTGGACGAGCGCGGTATTGCCCGGCGCGGTCTCCTGGTCCGCCATCTGGTGCTGCCCCGCGGGATGGCGGGCACCCGCCGGGTGATGCGGTTCATCGCGCAGGAGATTTCCCGCGACACCTATGTGAACGTGATGTCCCAATACCGACCCTGCGGACGGGCGGCCGAAGTGCCGGGGCTGGAGCACGGGCTGACGGCGGCCGAGTACCACACCGCCGTTCAGGAAGCCTTGGACGAGGGGTTGCACCGATTGGACCGGCCGCATCGGCCGTCGCGGCGGCACTGAGCGAGGTTGCATGGAACGCATCTTCGCCATCGGCGACATTCACGGCTGCTACGATAAAATGTGCCGCCTGCTCGATCTGATTCCCATCGACTGGTCGCGCGACCGGCTGCTCTTCATCGGCGACTACATCGACCGGGGCCCGGGTTCCTTCGAGGTCGTGGACCATCTGGTGGGGCTTCAGGCCCGCTACCCCCAGACCGTGTTCCTCAAGGGCAACCACGAGGAGATGCTGGCGGATTACCTCTCGGGCCGGGACCGCGTGACCTACCTTTACAACGGCGGGCGCCAGACGCTGGAGAGTTATCTGAGCCGCGCGAGTGGCTCGGCCGTAAACCCGATCCCATTCGAGCACTTGCGTTTTTTTGAACGCCTGGCGCTCTACCACGAGACGGCCGACACCGTTTTCGTTCACGCCGGTCTGCGTCATGGCGTGGCGCTCGAGCACCAGTCTCCGGACGACCTGCTCTGGATCCGCGAGAAGTTCATCCACGGCGCAGCGCCGTTCGAGAAGCGGGTGGTCTTCGGCCACACCCCGTTTGAAAAGCCGTTCGTGGCGGCGGACAAGATCGGTATCGACACCGGCGCCGTCTACGGCAACCGGCTGACGTGTGTGCAGCTTCCCGAAGTGGTTTTTTTCCAGGCCTGAGACCACCGGAGGATTCCGGCGGCCTCAGGTCGACGCGGCAAGAGGCGATTCATGATGACGAACCGGTTCGTGCGGGTGGCGCTCTTCCTTTTTTTTGCGGCCGCGCTCGCCGGCGGTGCTGCAGCGGCCGAGCGTATGGCGGTGAGCGCCTCGGAAGCCAATGTCCGCTCCGGCCCCGGCCCGACTCATGACGTCCTGTGGAAGATCGAGAAATACCATCCGATCGAGGTGCTGGAGGCCTCCGGGCCTTGGTTACGTTTCAAGGACTTCGAGGGAGATTCCGGCTGGGTTCACAACTCCCTGGTGGATAAGACGTCCACGGTGATTACCAAGCAAAACGGGGTTCAGCTGCGGGCCGGTCCCGGAACCGATCAGGCGGCGCTGATCAAACTCGACAAGGGCGTGCCCTTCAAAGTCCTCAAGCGGGAAGGCCGCTGGATTCACATCGAGCATGCCGACGGCGACAAGGGCTGGATTCACGACTCTCTCGTGTGGTAAAAGGCTAACTTCGACATGCACGGCACCGACGACATAAAAGTTCCCCGCGAGGAACCGGCCTCCCCCGGCTTGCTGGTAGGAGTCGGCTCGGCGCTGGTGGACATCCTGGCCCACGAGGACGACGCGTTTCTCGACGCCGTCGGGGCCCTTAAAGGCGGCATGGTCTACGTCGGACCCGAGCACATCGAGAAGACCCTCGCGTTTGCCGGCGGCGTTCCTGCGGTGGTCCCCGGCGGCTCCGCCTGCAACACCATCGTGGGGGTGAGTCGTCTCGGGGGACGGGCGCGGTTCATCGGCAAGCGCGGCAACGGCGCCATGGGTGAATTTTTCGAAAATACTCTGCGGGCGAACAACGTAGAGCCTCGGCTCCTTCGTTCGAACACCCCGACGGGCCGGGTGCTATCCATCATTACGCCCGATGCCCAGCGCTCCATGTTCACTTTCCTGGGGGCGGCCGCTGAAACCCGGGCGGAGGAGATCGCGGCGGAGCTTTTCCACGGGGCGGCGATCGTGCATGTCGAAGGCTACCTTTTGTTCAACCCGGAGCTGTTGCGCCGGGCGCTCGACCTGGCGCGGTCGGCCGGCGCCCGGGTCTCCCTGGATCTCGCCAGCTTCAACGTGGTGCAGGAATCCCGGGAGTTTCTCGGCGAGATGGTCGATGATTACGTGGACATTCTTCTCGCCAACGAGGAGGAGGCGCGCGCCTATTCGGGTGAGACCGAGCCGCTCGCAGCCCTCGCGGCTCTCAGCCGGGGGGTGGAGATCGCGGTGCTGAAAACCGGCGAGCGCGGCAGCCTGATCAAGAATGACGGCCGGGTCATCGCCGTGCCGCCGGCCGGCGACGGCAGGCCGGTCGTGGACACCACCGGGGCCGGGGATCTGTGGGCGTCGGGGTTCCTTTATGGGCTGGTGTCGGGGTATCCTTTGGAGCGCTGCGGGGAGTTGGGCTCGGTCTGTGGATACGAGGTGTGCAAGGTGGTCGGCGCCACTATTCCGGATGAGGGCTGGCGGCGCATCCGTGAGAGAGTCGAACAGCTTGAAAAATAAGGGTGTCACCGCCGGGCCGCGGTCCGGTGCGGGCGGCGAGGCACCCACCCATTTAACGATCGGGCGCAATGGACGCCCAGATAGCGTGAAGGAGGCGTTGTGGCGGCAGCCAAAAAGAAATCCCGCAAAGAACTTCTGAAAGAGCCGGATGTGGTCCTCACCTGGTCGACCCGGCTGCTGGCCCTGGCCACGGCCTACAAAAACGCGATCCTGATCGGTTTGATCGGCCTGCTGGCCGCCGCGGCCCTCTTTTCCGGCTACCGTTATTACGTGCATCGCCAGGAAGCCCAAGCCGGGGCGTTGCTCGAAGAGGCGCTCGCCAAACACGAGCGCCTGCGCTCAAGCGGGACGGCCGCCGCCGTCCAGGGGGTGGCGGATGATTTCCAGCGCATCCTCGCCGCATACGGGAGCCGGTCCAACGGGGACGCGGCGCGGCTGGTCTATGCGAACCTGCTCTACGAGGCCGGGGATTTTGAAAAGGCGGCCGCGCATTACCGGGCGCTGCTCGACCGCTTCAGTGAATTTCCGCTGATTCGTTTTCAGGTGATCAAGAGCCTGGCTTACACTCAGGCGGCCCTCCGGGACGAGCCGGGCGCCGCCCGCACATTCGAAACGGCCTTGGCGGCGGCCGACCCGCGTCTCGCGGACGGGGTGCTCTACGAGCTGGGACGCCTCTATGCCCGCATGGGAGAATCCGAGAAGAGCAGGGCGTTATTCCAGCGGATCCTCTCTGACCATCCGAACTCGACCTACGTCGCCCTGGTCAAGGAGCAGGTCAGTTTTTAGGCCCGACCTCGAGATTGTATTTTTTGATCTTCTGGCTCAGACCGCTTTTGCCGATGCCGAGCAGCTCGGCGGCGTGGGACTGGACGTTGTCCGACAGTTTCAGCGCGTGCTGGATCATCATCTTCTCCACCATTTCCAGGGTGTCATAGAGCTTGGCGCCTGCCGGGATTCCGTCCAGGTCGAGGGTGTTGGCGACATTGCTGCGAAACCCCTTCGGCAGGTCGCGGTCGGAAATGATGTCGGCCGGGCAGAGGATCATCGCCCGCTCGATGACATTCTCCAGCTCCCGCACGTTCCCCGGCCAGCTGTACGCGTAGAAGAGCCGGTCCACGTCCTGGGTCACGCCCTTCACCGGCGCTGAGAGTTTGCGTTCGCCGGCATACTTGGCGATAAAGTGGTCGACCAGCAGGCGGATGTCCTCCCGGCGCTCCCTGAGGGGCGGGATGACGATATGGACCACATCCAGGCGGTAGTAGAGGTCCTCCCGGAAACGACCCGCCTGCATCTCCGCCTGCAGGTTCTTGTTAGTGGCGGCGATCACCCGGATGTCCACCGTGATCGGGCGCACCCCGCCGACCCGCTCGAAAATCTTCTCCTGCAGCACCCGCAACAGCTTCACCTGAAGGCCGGCGGAGAGCTCCCCGATTTCATCCAGGAACAAGGTGCCGCCGTGAGCGAGCTCGAAGCGGCCCTTCTTGCTTGAGATCGCGCCGGTGAACGCGCCTTTTTCGTGGCCGAAGAGCTCGCTTTCGAGCAGACTCTGCGCCAGGGCCGAGCAGTTGACGGCCACAAAGGGCTGGTCGCGCCGGGGGCTGTTGAAGTGGATCGCCTTGGCGACAAGCTCCTTGCCCGTGCCGCTCTCGCCTTCGATCAGCACCGAGGCGTTCGAGGGGGCTACCTTCTGGATCGTGTCGAACACGTCCCGGATGGGCTTGCTCTTGCCGATGATGCTGCCGAACCGGTACTGGGATTCGACGACGCTGCGCAGGCGGCGGTTCTCCTTCACCACCTGATAAATCGACATGGCCTTCTTGACGTAGAGAATCAGCCGTTCGTTGTCGAAAGGCTTCAAAACGTAGCTGTAGGCGCCTTTCTGCATCGCCTCGACCGCCTTGTCGACGGTGCCGTGGGCGGTCATCAGGATTACCGGCAAATCCGGGTCGCGCTCCTTGATCCGCTCCAGGAGCTCAATCCCGTCCATTCCCGGCATCTTCATGTCGGTCAGCACCAGGTCGATGTCCGATGCCTTCTGAATCTCGATCGCCTCGGGACCGCTCAGAGCGGTAAAGACCTCGTAGCCCTCCTCCTCCAGCACGGCACTGAGAACAAGCAGGTAGTTTTTCTCGTCGTCCACCACCAGGATGGTTTCCATGGTTACCCCCTGCTCTCCGCCGGCTTGAGCGGCAGGGTCACGGTCGCCCGTGCCCCGCGGGGATCGCGGTTGGCAATTCCGATCCGCCCCCCGTGGGCCTCGATGATGTTTTTGACGATCCCCAGCCCCAGGCCGGTTCCCTTGTCCTTGGTGGTGAAGAACGGATCCCAGATCTTGTCCATCAGCTCCACGGGGATACCGGCCCCCTCGTCTTCGATGTCGAGCGTCAACCCGTGGTCGGCGACGTAGAGCCTGACACCGATTTCACCGCCCTCCGGCATGGCCTGCATGGCGTTGATGAACAGGTTCAGCAGGGATTGGTGCAGCATGGGGGCATCCGCCAGGACCTCGGGCAGGGGATAGCGGTAGTCCTTGCGGATCGTGTAGCGTTTCTCTTCGATCTGAGGAGCCAAAAAGGCCAGGTTCTTCTCGATGACCTCCTCCACCCGGCAGGCGCTCAGCTTCGGGAGGCGGGGGCGGGCGTAATTGATGAAGTCGGTGATGATCCCGTTCAGGCGGGTGGCCTCTTCGATGATGATGTCCGGCATGGCGTTGGCCGGGTCCACCTGCATCACCTTTTTTTTGAGCAGCTCGGCGGAGCTGCGAATGATGCCGAGGGGGTTGCGGATCTCGTGCGAGATGCTGGCCACCATTTCCCCCATGGCCGAGAGCTTTTCGGCCCGGTTCAGCTGCTCCTTGAGTTGCAGCCGCTCCTCGGCGCGTCTTTCGATGATGCTCTCCCCGCGCTTGACGACGAACAGGAGCACGGTGAAGAGGGCGCCCATCAGCACAGTGCTGGTGATGACCACCAGGATCTGGATGCGGTAGATGGTCTGGTAGTCTCCGGACAGATCCTGGACGACTTCGATGACGCCCAACACCGTGTCGGTGATCCGGCCGAGGGGCTCCTCCCAGCGCAGGGGAGCGTAGGTGACCAATTGGACCTCGCGCGGAAACCCGAGCAGAATCTCAAGAAAGCTGCCGCTCTGGATCAGCCGTGATGAGGATTTGCCCAATTTGGCCTGCTCCAGGGCGGCGCCTCCCACCGTGACCACCCCGACCCGCTGTTCATCGAAGCTGTAGGAGATGGTGTTGGCCATGCTGTAGATATTGAGGTCCTTGACCTTGAAGCTGTGCAGCGTGCTGCGGACCACCGTGTCCATCCGTTCGAACTGGTCGGGGTTGCGGAGTTGGACGCGGCCGAACTTCATGCCGATGGGCACGATGAACTGCAGGAACACCTGGTGGTTGAGGTTTTCGATCAGCGCATGCGCATACTCCTCGCTTTTCTGGCGCTGCATGGTCTTCACCCAGTGGGTGTTCAGAATGGTCATAATGAGCGTGACCAGGAAGATGACGACCAGACCGGAAAAGGTGAAATACTTGACCAGCCGGAAAGGCTTGATTTTTTCTTCTGCGAGCGGACGATGGTTAAAAGACATGAACGGGTCTCCGTGTAATTAAGACCACCAGTATAGAAGCGATTCCAGCGTGTTTCAAGGCGCCGCATTTTCCGTTAAAGATTTTAGGGCGCGGGCCGATAACCGCTTTGAAGGCAAACGCAGACCCGTACCGCGCATGCCTGCCCGGACGGAGGCTGTAGTGTTAACGGTCTGGAAACGCCGATTTCAAAAATTTGACGCATGGTGTTGAAAATCACCGGCGCGAGCCGCTCCGGTCACACGGGCTTCGGATTGGACCCGGGCCTTTGCAACCAGTTTGATTCAAAAGATTTTATGATGTCGATGACGACTATCAGAGAAATCGAGAAGAATCTGGCTCAGAATTTGCTTCCTTTTGCAGCGGGCGGCCGTGCGGCGGCAAAGCGAATCCAGCTTCCCCCAGAAAGCCGCCGCCGGCTGCAAATCGGGCCGACACCTCAGCCGCAAGATTCAAAAACCTGTTGGCGGTACCATGAGTGACACCGGAATCATTATTCCCAATTCATGTCTACTTAGCATAATTACGTTTAATTTTGGACTTTTTTTGGCTTTTATGCGAAAATGATGATGTTCTGACAGCCCGTGACAAAGCCTCGCTTCTGGGTGGGACGCCGGTCCGAACGATGATGAAGAACAAACTCCGCGAAGTGCGCGAATCCATGCTGATGAGTAAAACCGAACTGGCCAAACAGGCCAATGTGTCCCCGATCACCATCTCGCGGATCGAGAAGGGCCTGCCCTGCCGAATGGAGACCCAACGCAAGATCCTTTTGGCCTTGGGGATGCGGCTTTCGGATAAACCCAAACTCTTCAAGGATTGAAAAATCCCATGCTATTCGGAAAAAAGGACATCCTGGTCGGTCTCGACATCGGATCCCGTGCGGTGAAAGTCGCCGAGATCAGCGACACCAAGAACGGTCGCAAGCTCAGGCGGTTCGGGATGGCGGACATCCCGCCGGGCGCCATCACGGATGGCGCCATCAGCGACCCGGACACGGTGGCCCAGATCATACGGCAGTTGTTCAAGACGGCCAACGTCAAGGAGAGCAATGTGGCCGTTTCCATCGGGGGCTACTCGGTCATCGTCAAGAAGATCAACGTCCAGACCATGCCCGAGGGCCAGCTGCAGGAGACCATTCATTTCGAGGCCGAGCAATACATCCCCTTCGACATCAGCGATGTGAACCTCGATTTCCAGATCCTCGGGGAGGTCGAGAACAACGCCGGCCAGATGAGCGTTTTTCTAGTGGCGGCCAAAAAAGAGATGGTCAACGACTACGTCAATCTGGTTACGCTGGCGGGCCTGAACCCCTGCGTGGTCGATGTCGAGGCCTTCGCCCTGCAGAACATCTACGAGGCGAACTACGACATCCAGGGTGAAAACGTCGCCCTGATCGATATCGGCGCCAGCAAGACCTCCCTCAACATTTTGAAAGACAACTCCTCGGTGTTCATGCGGGACGTGGCCCTGGGATGCATCCAGATCAACCAGAAAATCATGTCCCTGCTGGACTGCACCTACGATCAGGCCGAGCTGATCAAGTTCGGTGAGGAGAACAAAAAACTGCCCGCCGACGAGCGTCGGCAGATCATCTCTGCGGTCGTGACGGACTGGTGTACTGAAATCCGGCGGGCCCTTGATTTCTTCTATACCAACTACCCCGACGACCAGATCAAGCGTATCATCCTGAGCGGCGGCGGGGCCAACATCGCCGAGTTCCGAAAACTGCTCGCCTCTGAAGCGTCCGCCCCGGTGGAAACCCTGAACCCCTTCCACGGGTTCAACGTCGACGAGAAGAGTTTTGAACCGGAATACATCCGACAAATCGGCCCCCAAGCCGCCATCGCCATGGGATTGGCCCTGAGAAGAGTGGACGACAAATGATACGTATCAATCTGCTTCCCTTCCGGTCCGCGCGTAAGAAGGAAAACATCCGGCGCCAGCTGTCGATCTCGATCCTGACGGTGGTCATGGCGCTGGTGGCGATCCTCGGCGTCTATCTGTTCCTGGACTCCCGGGTCAACGATCTGAACAGCCGTATCAAGGTCTCCCAGGCGGAGCTGGAAAAGTACGATAAGATCAATAAGGAAATCGCCGAGATCAAGAAAAAACTGGAAAACCTGAACAAGAAGCTGGATGTCATTCGCGTGCTGGAGGCCAGCCGCTACGAACCGGTCAGGTTGCTTGAGATCCTGACCCAGGCCGTCATCGAAAAGCGCATGTGGTTCACCAAGCTGGACAGCAACGTGAACGCGCTCACCATCGCCGGTATCGCCATGGATGACAAGACCGTCGCGGATTTCATGCTCCGGCTGGAGGGGACCGGGTTGTTCTCCGCGGTCAGCCTCCGCAATGTCAAGCAGGTTGAGATGCAGAAGACCCCGCTCAAGAGCTTTGAAATCATCAGTACCAAAAAACAGGTCAAACCCGGGGAGGCCCCGGCCTCCGCATCCCTGAAGGCGAAAAAGTAATGGACGCAAAAGAGCAGGCGGTTCCCAAATCCGGCAATCAGTTTTTGGAGAAGTTCGAACAGCTCGTTCTCTGGCAGCGTATCGCCATCGTCGGCGGCCTGTGCGCCCTTTTGATCGGTGCGGCAACCTGGTTTTTCTTTCTCGACCAGTGGGAGCAGGTCGAAAAGCTGGATGCGAAACTCCAGACGTTGGAGAAGCAGCTGGCGACCGCCAAGATCAATGCTGCCGAGCTCGAGAAATTTCAGGCCAAGATGCAGGAGGCCGAGGCGCAGTTCAAGATCGCAATGCGCGCGCTGCCGGAAAAGCAGGAGATCCCTGCGCTCTTGACCAGTATCTCCAAGTCCGGGCAGGAGGTCGGCCTGGAGTTCCTGCTCTTCGAGCCCAAGGCCGAGGTCAACCGCGAATTCTATGCGGAGATTCCGGTGGCCATGAACATCCGCGGGGACTACCACAACCTGGCTCTCTTCTTCGACAAGGTCGCGCGGCTCTCGCGGATCGTCAACATCAACAACATCAGCATCAGCCCGATCAAGAATACGCAGGACCTCAACGCGGCCTGCACGGCGGTGACCTATAAATTTGTCGAGGCGCCGCCGGAAAAAGCGGCCCCCGCGGCCAAACCGGGCGCCAAGCCGGCGCCGGCCAAAAAGAACCCCTAACAGGATCGCAAACCGCGTCGAACAGCCGATTATGAAAAAGAGCCTTGACATCCTACGCATCGTGTGTTGCCTGACGGCCGCCGTGTTCCTGTGGGGGGGCTGCGACGACCCGCCCCAGAAGGCCGCTCAGCCCCCGGCCGTCCGGAAAAAGGTCACGGCCAAGGCCGAAACCGGTCAAACCCCCGTTTCGGCGCCCGCGCCGGCTGCTGAGAGCGGCACACCGTTGAAACCGGCCCCCGCCGCCCCGTCGTCCCCGGCACCGCCCGCACCGCCCCCGCCCGTACCGGCACTGCCCGCACCGACCCCGGCCGCGGCGGACAAGGGGGCGGAGGTGACCGAATCCCAGGTGGCGACTCTTCTGAACATCAAGGTTCCCCCGCCCTATGACCCGAAGGGCAAGGTGGACCCCTTCCTGCCGCTGGTGAAGGATGAACCTGCGGCGGCGGTGGCCAAGGTCCGCTCCAAGGGCGACCCGAACCGGCCGAAGACGCCATTGGAGAGGCTCGATTTAGGCCAGTTGAAGCTGGTAGCCATTATTGCCGCTCCGACCGGCAACCGTGCGATGGTGGAGGAGTCCTCCGGTAAAGGCTACATGATCCGGACCGGTACCCTCATCGGGCTGAATTCGGGCAAGGTCGTTGGCATTCAGGACGGCAAAGTCCTGATCGAGGAAGAATTCGAAGATGTCTATGGCAAAACGATCATCCAAAAAAAGGAAATAACCCTGCCGAAGCCCCCTGGAGAGCTGTGATGACGACCGACCGCCGCTTCAAAAACCGTTTGCTCCTCTTTTTTGCCGTTCTGCTCCTGACTGCCGGTCTGACCGGCTGCGCCTCCCAGGGGTCCAGCCAGGTCAAAACGGCGGAGGAAACCGCGCTGATCACGGATATTCTGACCAGCGAGGACTCCGCCAATTTTTATGTGACCGTCAAGGGCAGCCACCCCTTGAGCTATACCGCGCTCCGGCAGGAGTCTCCATTAGGGATGCAGTTCACCTTTCCGGGCGCGATGCTCGACAACCTGCAGGCAAGCTACCTCCCGCCCGAAAACGACACCGTCAGCCTCATCCGGACCACCGTGGTGAGTGAGGGCGGGCCGGCCGCCCGCATCCTGATCGAGCTCAAACGGGATGTTCCCTACGATCTGGTCCCAGAGGAAGGCGGTCTCAAAATCGCTTTCGCCAAAGCCGGGGCGCCGCTCGCCGCGCTCGCCTCTCCCGCGGTCCAAGAGAGCGATGTAGCTGCTCCCCCGGCGCCGGCGGTCAGCTCGCCGCCGGACATGTCCGCGTGGAAGCCGGCCACCGAAATCCGGGCCGTCAGCGCAACCCCCGGCCCCGAGGGCACGCTGATCCAGATCGAAGCGGACGGAACGCTGCGCGACTACAAGGCCTTCGCCCTTTCCGAGGCGCCGCCGCGTATCGTCTTCGACATTCCGTCGGTGAAGACCACGGCCAAGACCGAGCAGCGGATACCGGTTGCGACCGGTCCCGTCGGCCGCGTACGTTACCTGGGCTACCCCGACAAGGTGCGGATCGTCATTGAAACCCAGAAACCTTTTTTGAACCAGTACCTGGCCGATCCGGTCGAAAACGGCCTTGCGATCCGCGTGGGAGAGGCCACCACCGGCCGTCCGGTGGCGCTTGCTTCCGGTCCGGCTCCGGTCGTCGCCCCGGCGCGCGCTGAAACCTCTTCCGGCGCACCCGCCCAGGTCAACCGCATGGAGTTTGCCGGCGAGCAGGACGCCACCTCCACTCTGCTCATCGGGACGACGCGGCCGGTCCCCTACGAGATCACTACGGCCGGGGACAAGCGCGTGACCGTGAAGCTGTTCAACACCTCCGTTCCCCAGCACCATATGCGGCCCCTGATCACGACCCGCTTCAACAGTGCGGTGGACCGGGCCACCCCGTCCCAGGAGAAGTCGGCCGCCGTCGTGGCCATCGACCTGCGCGAAAGCGTCACTTACAATGCTGAGCAGGTCGGCAACGTGATCCGCATCCAGTTTGCCGGATCGACCATCCCGCCGAAGCCGTTCGAGGACGCCCAACCCCCGGCGTGGAAATCCTCCGCCCTCTCCGCTTCCGGCCCCGCTCCGGTTCCGGCGGCGGCGGCTCCGGCCGGCGTCAAGACGGCGACGGGCGTATCGGTAAGCGCACCCGCCAAATCCGTCGTTACGGTGAACCCCGATACGGGCGAACGCGAAAAAGTTTACACCGGCGAGAAGATCGCGTTGGACTTCTACGACACCGACATCAAGAACGTTTTCAGAATTCTCCAGGAAATCAGCGGCAGGAACTTCGCGATCGACAAGAATGTCTCCGGCAAGGTCACGCTCGCGCTGCAAAAGCCGGTGCCCTGGGACCAGGTGCTGGATCTCGTCCTGAAGATGAACCAGCTGGGGATGGCCTGGGAAGGGGACATCATCCGGATCGCCTCCACCGCCACCCTCCAGCAGGAGGAGAAGCTGCGCCAGGCCCAGCTCAAAGCCGAGCAGGACTCCCGCAAACAGGAGGAGGAGGGCGAGCCGCTCGTCACGGAGTACATCCCGGTCAACTACTCCAACGGGAAGACCGAAATCCTGCCGCACCTGAACAACATCCTCACGCCGAACCGGGGCAAGGTCAGCGTGGATGAGCGCAACAATCAGATCATCTTCACCGACATTCCCGAGAAGGTGCGCCAAGCCAAAGTGATCGTGGCCAGAATCGACCGGGTGACCCCCCAGGTGGTCATCGAAGCACGGATCGTGGAGGCCAACAGCAGTTTCAACCGCGAAATCGGGTTCGACTGGGGCACCATCACCATCGAGGCCTTCAAGATCGGCGGCGCGCTGCGGGTCGGCCCCACGGCGCTCCAAGCCAACAACATCCCGTCCACCTTCCGCCCCGACAACACGGTCGGCTTCAATTTCGCCACCCTGTTCGGCACCAACATTTCCATCGTGGATGCCAAGCTCTCGGCGAGCGAGGTGGAGGGCAAGGCGACGGTGATTTCGGCGCCGAAGATCATCACGCTGAACAACAAGGAGGCCACCATCAAGCAGGGCCTAGAGGTGCCCTACCTGGAGCGGGATTCTTCCGGCAACGCCACCGTGCGCTTCAAGGACGTGGACCTGCTGCTGAAAGTGACGCCGAAAGTGTCCCAGGACCAGCGCATCGTCATGAACATCTTCGTTACGAAAAACGATGTCGTCGATCCCACCGCCCCGGAGCCGGCCCTCTCGACCAACGAGGCCAAGACCGAGATCCTGGTGGAGGACGGCGACACGATCGTGATCGGCGGGATCTTGAAGGATACGAAGAAGCTGACCGAGCAGGGGATTCCGGGATTGCGCAGCCTGCCGGCCCTGGGGTGGCTCTTCCGCTCCGAGCGCACCGAGACCAGCAAGAACGAGCTGCTCATCTTCATCACCCCGCGCATTCTCCAGTTGGAGCAGCGCAAGCTGATCTAAGACTATCAGCCTGAGATCGCCGATGACGGCGGCGTGCGGCGGAACCCGCACGCCGCCGTTGTTTTTACGGGGACACCCCCCGGTCAGGGGGTGTTGCGCAGCTCGCGCTGGGCATCGGCGGCGAGCGGGCTGTCGGGCGCCAGCTCGGCGGCCCGGCTGAATTCCGCCTTGGCCCGAACGGTGTCCTTCAGGCCGCGATAGGCCCGTCCGAGCTCGAAGTGCAGCTGCGCGACCTTGGGCTCCTTGCGGACCGCCCGCTCCAGCTTCGCCACCGCCTCCTCGTAACGGCCCTGGTCGATATACAGGACCCCCAGCCCGGCCAACGCATTGATGAAATCGGGGTTGATCTTGAGCGCTTCCAGGAAGTGGCGTTCGGCCTGGGCGAAATCCTTTTTCTGATAGTAGGCCAAGCCCATGTTGGAGAGCGCAAAATGGGGCGTGCCGTAAAAGGCGTCTTCGATGATCAATTCAAAAGCCTTGATCGCCTTGTCCCACTCCCCCATGGCGCTGTAGGTGTTGCCCAGGCTGTTGATGGCCGGGGCGTATCCGGGTTTGAGCAGGATCGCCTTCTGGAGGTACTCGACCGCCTGGTCGTACCGGCCGCGATAGTAGTAGACGAGCCCGATGTCGTAGAGGGTGATGGGGTCATCCGGGTTGAGCAGCTCGGCTTTCTTCAGCTCCCGCAGGGCGGCGATCAGGTTGCCGCCGGCGAGATAGGCTTCGCCCACGTTGCGGGTCGCCTCGGCGGCGGCCGGGTTGCGCTGGGAGGGGGCGTCCGTAGCCGGGTCAGTGGAGGATTTGGCCCCGGTCGAGCCGCAGCCGGCGAGGAGCAGAGCGAACGCCAAAACAGCGAAAACGGTTTTCATGCGGATCCTCCCCCCGGACTCAGGGTCCGGTGTTGGACGGGCGTTTCTTCAGATGGAGCCGGGCGGCGATTTCCTCGGCCGTCCGGCGGACAAAGCGCTGGAACTCCTCGCCGTGCAACGGGGCTCCGGGCGCCGGCAGCCGGTCGAGGTCGACGGGCCGCACGAGGGCCGGGCGGTTGATCAGCTCCGGCCGCGGCACGATCCCATAGGCGGGCGGGAAGGTGTTCTCGAAATACATCTCCTGGAACACGGAGAACTTGAGGGCATGGGCGGTCGAGTCGAGCACCGCCACCTCCTCAGGGCCGAAGATCCCCCGGCGGCGTGCGGCGACGAGCCCGGCCAGCGTCTCCCCGCCATGGGTGCAGGCGATGTGGCCGTTGCGGTTGGCCGCGAGCTGCCAGTCCATGATCTCCTGCTCGGACACGGCCGCGAAGAAGACCTGCTGCCGCCCGGCCGAATCGTTGTAGCGCTCCACCAGGTGGATCACGCGCGGCATGGACACGGGGTTTCCGATCATGGCGGCCTGGGCGACGCTCGGCTTCACCGTCACCGGCACGAACCGGCGTTTGGCGGCATCCGGTTCGAGATAGTACCGGTAGACCGGGTCGGCGTGCTCGGACTGGACCCCCAGGATTTTCGGGAGCGCCCGGATGATGCCCGCTTCGTAGAACTTGAGAAAGCCGCTCATCAGGGCCGTGATGTTGCCCGCGTTGCCGATGGGGACCACCACCACCGCCTGGGACACGTCGTACTCGAGGTCCTGGGCGATTTCGTAGGAATAGGATTCCTGTCCCAGGATGCGCCAGGCGTTCTTGGAGTTGAGGAGCGCCACCGGGTAGTCTTCGGAGAGGGCCTCGACCACCTTCATGCAGTCGTCGAAGACCCCGGGGATCTCGAAGACGGTTGCGCCGCTGCCCAATGGCTGGCCGAGCTGCTGCGGGGTGACCTTGCCGTGGGGCAGGAGCACGGCGGACTTGATCCGGGGTGCCAGGTACGAACCGTAAAGGGCCGCCGCGGCCGAGGTGTCGCCCGTGGAGGCGCAGACCGCCAGCACCTCCTCCAACTCCCCGCGCCGGATCATGGCGTTGATGGCGCTCAGCGCGCTCGCCATGCCCCGGTCCTTGAAGGAGGCGCTCGGGTTCTGGCCATCGTTTTTGAAGTAGAAGTTCATCCCGGCCCGGTCGCGCAGCGGCCGGTTGGCCGCCACGAGGGGCGTGTGCCCCTCTCCCAGGTAGACCACGGCATCGAGCGGGATCGCCGGGCCGATGAATTCGTGGTAGCGGTAGATCCCCTTGAGGGCGGGCAGATTGAGCATCCGGCGATAATCGAAAATCCGCCGCCACAGCGCACCGGGGGTCTCCTGCAGACGGCGGCGCTCCTGGTCCTCGATCAGGAGCACCTGGCGGCATTCCGGACAGACATAGAGCAACTGGTCGATGCCGAAGCTTCCGCCGCAGCCCAGGCAGCGGTAGACCAGCCGGCCGGGGTGCGCGGGCATCAGGCGGGGCTGGATGTCGGGAGGGAACGCTTCGATTCTCACGGCCGGATCTCTTTCAGGCCGCCCATGTAGGGCCCTAAGGCCGGGGGGATTTCAACCGAGCCGTCGGACCGCTGGCGGTTTTCGAGAATCGCCGCCAGGGTGCGCCCCACGGCGAGCCCGGAGCCGTTCAAGGTGTGGACCAGTTCCGTACCCTTTTTGCCCTTGCGGCGGAAGCGGATGTCGGCGCGCCGTGCCTGGAAGTCTTCGAAATTGCTACAGGAGGATATCTCCCGGTAGACGCCCTGGGCCGGCATCCAGACCTCGATGTCATAGGTCTTGGCCGCCGCAAACCCCATGTCGCCGGTGCAGAGCAGGACCACGCGATAGGGCAGTTCGAGTTTGACCAGGATGGATTCGGCCTGCGCCAGGAGGCTTTCAAGCTCCGCGTAGGAGGTTTCCGGCGCGCAGAATTTCACCAACTCCACCTTGTTGAACTGATGCTGGCGGATCAGGCCGCGGGTGTCCTTGCCGTAGGAGCCGGCTTCCGACCGAAAGCAAGGGGTGTAGGCGGTGTAGCAAATCGGCAGCGAGGATTCCTCCAGGATCTCGGAGCGATGGATGTTGGTGACGGGCACTTCGGCGGTGGGAATCATAAAATAATCCCACTGCTCCAGCTTGAAGAGGTCCTGTTCGAACTTGGGCAGTTGCCCGGTGGCGGTCATGGAGGCCCGGTTCACCATGAAAGGGGGCAGCACCTCCCGGTAGCCGTGCTCGCTGGTGTGCACGTCCAGCATGAAGTTGATCAAGGCCCGCTCGAGCCGCGCACCGGCCCCGAAATAAAGCGGAAAGCGGGTGCCGGTGATGCGGGTGGCGCGCTCGAAGTCCAGGATTTTTAAACCGGTCCCGATGTCCCAATGGGCCTGGGGCGTGAAATCGAAGGTCGGGGGCATGCCCCAGGTCTTGACGACGGGGTTCTCGGAGCTGTCCCGCCCTTTCGGGACCGATGAGTGGGGCAGATTGGGAACGGCCATCAGGATGGCGCTCAACGCCTCCTGCGTCTCGGATTGCGCCCTTTCCAGCTCCTTGATCCGCGCCGAGACGGCGCGCATCTCTTCCATGAGCGTATCGGCCGGGCTGCCGGCCTTCTTGCGCCGGGCAATTTCCTCCGAGACCACGTTGCGGCGGTGGCGCAGCGACTCGCTTTCCTGAAGCAGGCCGCGGTGTCTCTCATCCATAACCTTGAAGGCGGCCAGATCGGCGCTCTGCCCGCGGTCGGCCAGCGCCGCCTCCACCGCCTCCAAATTCTGCCGAACGAGCTTGATTTCTAACATAAATGCATTATAATAATTAATTTAACGGGTTGCTTGCCGCCTTGATTGGTTCGACATCTCATTTTTTTACACGCACCCACGGGCATAGTCAATGGCTATCGCCCGCTTTGATCTGAATTCGCTCAATTGGGGGAGGGCATGGAGGAAATCCGTTTCGCCAAAGAACAACTCCGTAAGGACATCATCAAAAAGCTTGGCGCCCTGACGGAAAAGCAGCGCGGCGAGAAAGTGCGGGCCATCGAGAGCCGGCTGTGCGACTTCGCCAACTTTCTGGAGGCCCGTATCGCCCTGCTCTATATTGCAGGCCCGTATGAGGTGCGGACGCAGGAGATCCTCCGCCGGACCCTGGAGCTGAATAAAATCATCGCTCTGCCTGCGTTCACTCCCGAGCGGCTGGGGGTCACGACCTGGAAAGTGGACAACCCCGAAAAAGATCTGACCCCGGGGCCGCGCGGGGTCCTCGAACCGGATCCGGCACGCTGCAAGCCGGTGCCCCTGCAACGAATCGACATCGCCATCATCCCCGGTCTTGCGTTTGATGAAAAGGGACTGCGCCTCGGCTCCGGTCTGGGGTATTATGACCGGTTCATCCCCGAGCTTCCCATCACCACCCGCAAAGTGGCCTTGGCCTTCGAGGAGCAGATCGTTTCCCAAATCCCCACGGAGCCGCATGACAAGCACGTGGACATCATCATCACCAACAAGCGGATCATCTACAAAATCTAAAGACCGTGCCGCTCGGGGTCTTAGGAGTCACTGACGACGGCCGTGGACACGGAATCCCCCAAATACCGCCGGCTGCGGGACGAAATGATCCGGCAGCAGATCGAGGCGCGCGGCGTCAGGGACCCGGAGGTTTTGGCCGCCCTGCGCAAGGTGCCCCGGCATCTCTTCGTCAGCGAAGCGTTGCGGGACCAGGCGTACGGGGATTTTCCCCTGCCGATCGGCGAGCAGCAGACCATCTCCCAGCCGTATATTGTGGCCGAAATGACCCAGGCCCTCGCCCTGACCAAGAACGACCGGGTTCTTGAAATCGGCACGGGGTCGGGTTACCAGGCGGCGGTTCTGGCGCAGATCGCCTATCGCGTTTACACGGTCGAGCGGATTCGTGCGCTCTACCTGTCGGCCCGGCGCCTGTTCGACGACCTGCGGCTCTACAACATCCTCACGCGCTACGGGGACGGTTCCAAGGGCTGGGAGGAGGAGAGCCCCTTTGATGCCATCATCGTCACAGCCGGCGCCCCCGAGGTCCCCGAGAGCCTTATCGCCCAGCTTGCGCCCGGCGGCCGGCTGGTGGTTCCGGTCGGCGGCCAGCACACTCAGGAGCTCGTTCTTTTAATCAAGGATGCGCACGGGATTCAGCGCACCCCTCTGGGCGGCTGCCGCTTTGTGAAGCTGGTGGGGGAGCAAGGCTGGAAAGAGGGTTAACCGGTTCTGAGCTCTTTTTTCAGAACGTCGATGAAGGCGTTGCCGAGGGGGGAGAGACTGCGCTGGCGGTGGCGCGTCAGGTAGAAGCTGCGGGTGAGGTCCACCCCTTCCACCGCGAGCGCCCGCAGGTCGCCTTGGGCCAGTTCGTTGTCCACCGCCAGAGTGGACATGATCGAAACGCCCACCCGGTTTTTGATGGCGTACCGGATCGCCTCGGTGCTGCCCATCTCGGCCACGATATGGAACTCCTCCAGGCCGTGGCCGACCCGGGACAGGCTCTCCTGGATGGACGTCAGGGTTCCGGAGCCGCGCTCCCGCACGATGAAGGGCTCGGCGAGCAGTGCGGCGAGAGGCACCTTTTTTTTCGCCGCCCATGGATGGCCGGCCGCGACGATCAGCTTCATGTGATCGTTCAGTACCTTCTCCTGGACAATGTTGCGGTGTTTGACCTCGGCGCCCACCACGCCCACTTCCAGGGTCCCCGCAAGAATTCCGCCGACAATGCCGCTCGTATCCTCGATGTGCAAGGAGACGCCGACGTCCGGGTAGTGCTTTTTGAAGACCCCCAGCACGGCCGGCAGGAGATAGCCGCCGGGGATCGTGCTGCCCCCGATGACCAGATTGCCCCGCATCCGCCCCTGGTGCTCGGACATCGCCGATTCGGTTTCCTCCCGTAGCGCGAGCAGCCGGCGGGCATACCCGTGAAGCAGGCGTCCGGCGGCGGTGGGGACGGCCTGCCGGGAGAGGCGGTCGATCAGGCGGCATCCGAAATGGGCTTCGAGATCCCGGATGTGGCTGCTGACCGTCGGCTGGGAAAGGTGGACGAGTTGGGCGGCCTTGGAGAAGCTTTTCGTCTCCACCACCTTGCAGAACACGTGGAGCTGCCACAGGTCCATGCGATGGGGGTCCTGTTTCAGCGCCGGCCGGCGGCTCGGGAGAATTTGGCGATGAGCCGTTCGTTGACGACCGCCGGCACCATCCCCTTGACGTCTCCGCCGAACTGGGCGGCCTCCTTGATGATGGAGGAGCTCGTGTAGATCCAGCGCATGCCGGTCATGAGGAAGACGGTCTGAATCTCCCGGTTCAGGCGGCGGTTCATCAGGGCCATCTGGAATTCATACTCGAAATCGGAAAGGGCGCGCAGGCCGCGCAAGACCGCGCGCGCCCCCCGCTGCACGGCATAGTCCACGAGAAGCCCCTCGAACGTATCCACCTCCACCTGGGGTGCACCGTTCAGGCTGGCCCGGAGCATCTCCAGGCGCTCGTCGAGAGTGAAGAGAAACTGCTTTTTCGGGTTTTTCAGGATCGCCACGATGACCCGGTCGAAAATTTTCAGCCCGCGGTGGATCAGATCCAGATGGCCATTGGTGACGGGGTCGAACGACCCGGGATAGATGGCGACGTGCTCCATTCGGCAGCCTCCTCTCGCGACCGTGGTCGACGCGCAGTGCGCCCGACAGGGCTCTGGTTTACTACCACACGTCAACCGGTGCCGGCAATAAAATTAGGATGCCTCCCAGACCAAAAACGAAACCCGGGTCCTGCCGTAGCGGCGCTGATCCTGGGGTGCAAACGATGCCGTGGCGATGACGGGCTCGTCCTCCGCGTGTTCCACCACGATCCGCGCCCCGGGGGTGAGGCACCGGGCGCTCTCCAAATGCCGGAGGGCGGGTGCCACCAGGCCCGCATGATAGGGCGGGTCCACGAAGACCAACTGAAACGGCGCCCCGCCGCCCCGCAGGCAGTTCAGATTGCGGCCGGCGTCCCAGCGGATCACCCGGGCCCGAGCTTCCAGGCGGCAAGCGGCGAGATTGGCGGTCAGCACCTTCAGCGCCGGCCGGCCGATATCGACAAACACGGCCGCCGCAGCACCGCGGCTGAGCGCCTCGATCCCATAGGCCCCGGTCCCGGCGAACAAGTCGAGCACCTGCGTGCCGCGCACCGCGTGTCCCAGAATGTTGAAAATCGACCCGCGCGTGCGGTCGGCCGTGGGCCGCGTGCGGAGGCCCGGCATCACGCCCAGCCGGCGTCCCCGCAACTCTCCAGCGATAATTCTCAACGCCATGCTTAAAACACGAAATCGATGATGACCCAGTCCGTTTCGATCGTCCAGAAGGACATGAAGAAAAGCGCGTGGTGGAGCCCCAGCGGCAGGCCGCGCTTGCCGGCGACTGCCTTGACTCTCAGCTGATACTCGAGTCCCCGGGTGATCTGGTCCAACGGAGTGATCTTGACCCCGTCGATGCGGGTCACCCAGGTTTGGGCCTCCTCGAACGACCGGGTGGTCCGGGGTTCGCTCTCGTAAGAGCGTCGAACCACGAACTCGCGGCGACCCTCGTCGTAGCGGATCGACTGGGCGATTTCGAGGTCCGCAAGGGTTTCATCCGGCCACAAACCCTTTACCTCTTTGAGCACGACGCGGAACCGGAAGAGGGTGGGGGTGCCGGCAAGGATGGTCCGACGCATCTCTTCGGTGAAGGCGCCCTGCAGCTGCCCGTGCAGGAGCAGCGCATCGGGGCTGATCGCCACCGTCAGGTCCTTGAGCGATGCCGGCGACGCATCCGCTGCGGGGGGGACGGTCAGGAGAAAACACATAATCAGCGCGCCGGCGAGACTAAACGGTGCAGGGGCGGGCATTGCGGTCGATACACCTCTCTTCGCCGCGAAGGCGATGGATGGTGATCGTATTATCCGATCGGGCGCGAAAATGCAAACGGGCTGGCCCTGCGGGGATTGCCGGGGCTGGAGGCTTCTGCTATGATCCATCACCGGTCCGGCCGGCGGCGTGCGCGTTGTGAGAATGGTTCAGGGAGGCCTCTGTGCTTGCCAAGGTGCTGAGCAGTGCGGTGCTGGGCATTGATGCCTATCGGGTGGAGGTCGAGGTCGACATCAGCTCGGGGCTGCCCAGTTTTTCCACCGTCGGCCTGCCCGAGGCGTCTGTCAAAGAGAGCAAGGAGCGCGTGAAATCGGCGATCAGCAATTCCGGCTATCGTTTTCCGGACGACCGGATCACCGTCAACCTGGCGCCGGCCGATATCAAGAAGGAGGGCACCGGGTTCGATCTCCCCATCGCCCTGGGGATTCTGGCCGCTACCGGCTGCGTGCCCCAAGAGCGGATCGCACCCTATCTGGTGCTGGGCGAGCTTTCATTGGACGGCCGGGTCAAGCCGGTGCGGGGGTCTCTGCCCATGGCCATGGCGGCGCGTCAGGCCGGCCACCCGGCGATCATCGTCCCGCATGAGAACGGTGCGGAGGCCGCGGTCGTCTGCGACATCCGTGTGCTGCCGGTGAAGACTCTCTCTCAGGTGGTGGGGTTTCTGCGGGGCGATGTAACTATTGAGCCGCAGCGGCCGAACCTTGCCGGGCTCTTTGAAAATGACGGTGTTTTCGATGTGGATTATGCCGACGTGTGCGGGCAGGAGCACGCCAAGCGGGCGCTGGAAATCGCGGCCGCCGGCGGCCACAACCTCATTATGATCGGTCCCCCCGGCTCCGGTAAGACCATGCTGGCGAAACGGTTGCCGACCATCCTGCCCCCGCTCACCTTCGAGGAGGCCATCGAGACGACCAAGGTTTTCAGCGTAGTCGGCCTGCTGGCGGAGGGCCGGGCGCTGATCACCCGTCGGCCGTTTCGCTCGCCGCATCACACGATTTCGGATGCGGGCCTGATCGGCGGGGGCCACATCCCGCGGCCCGGCGAGGTGAGCCTGGCGCACCACGGGGTGTTGTTTCTGGACGAACTGCCGGAGTTCAAGAAACACGTCCTGGAGGTGCTGCGGCAGCCGCTCGAGGACATGCAGGTGACCATCTCCCGCGCTGCCTCGGCCCTGACCTATCCGGCCAGCTTCATGCTGGTGGCGGCAATGAACCCCTGCCCCTGCGGGTACTACGGGGACCGAAAGCATCCCTGCCGCTGCACTGCGGCGCTGATCCACCGCTACCGCGCGCGGATATCCGGCCCGCTGCTCGACCGGATCGATATCCATGTGGAGGTCCCGGCCGTCCCCTACCGGGAGCTGCTGCAGGAGTCCGCCGTCGAGACCTCGGCCGTCATCCGCGCCCGGGTGGTGGCCGCCCGGGGCCTTCAGGCCGCCCGCTTCGCGCGCACCAAGATTTTCTGCAACGCTCAGATGAGCAGCCGGCACATTCGCAGCTTTTGCGCCATCGACGAGGCCTCGCGGCGCCTGCTCGAAGCGGCCATCGACCGCCTCGGTCTCTCCGCCCGGGCGTTCAACCGCCTGCTCAAGATTGCCCGCACGATTGCGGATCTGGCGGGTGCAGCCGACATCGGGGTCGCGCATATCTCCGAGGCGATCCAGTACCGCAGCCTGGATCGGGGCGGCCGTACGGCCCGCTGACCACCGGCCGCCGCCGGGCGGGCTGCGACCTAAGGAGCAACCGGATCATGACGGGCACCTCGGCCCTGGAGAACCATCGCGTGCCGCCGGCCGACGCCGATCCTGCGACACCCCCGTCCGAGTCGATGGACAAGGTTTATCGGACGCTGGCGGCCCTGCGCCGCTCCTTCATACGGATCGGGGCGGTGGTACTTGTGTCCGCCGCCGCCGGCTACTTTCTCGCGGAGCCGATGCTGAGGCACTTACAGCAGCGGACCGGGGTCCGCCTGGCGGCGTACGGCATCCCGGAGACGTTTTTCACGTTTCTGAACCTGGCACTCGCCTTCGGCATCTTCGTGAGCATGCCCTACATCCTCTACGCCATCCTGGCCGGGGTGCAGCCGTTGTTTCCGGCCCTGACGCGCCGCATGGTGCGGGGCTTCTGGCTGGCCTCCGTGCTTCTTTTTTACGCCGGGGTGATGTTTTGCCTGAACATTTCTCTGCCTTACGGGGTCGCGTTCCTGCTCGAGTTTCAGGGCCCGCACATCGAAGCCATCATCTCGGTGCGCAAGTTTGCCGCCTTTTGCCTGCTGTTTCTTTTCGGGTTCGGGATCATCTTCGAATTGCCGCTCGCCATGATCCTGTCCGGCCGCCTGGGTCTGGTCAGCTACCAGGCCCTCGCACGCAACCGGCGCTACGCCATCCTCGCCATCACCATCCTCTCCGCCATGCTGACGCCCACGCCCGATGCCTTCAATCTCGCCTTGATGGCGGTGCCGCTTTATATGCTTTTTGAGCTGGGGTTGATCGGGATGCGCCTGGGGCGGAAATAACGGGGGCTTACGCAACGTCAGTGTTCCCAGCGAGGCGACCATGGCCAAGATCGTGGACCTGAAATCCTTCCGGGACCGGAGTTTAGAGCAGAAATGCTTCGGGGTCTGGCACCAGCGGTTCGGGGAGACCTTCGGCGTCGCCACCCGGGTGTGCGACCTCTCCGACAAGACGGTCTTTTTCCTGGCGCAGCCCGGGGAGAACAGCTCGCTCGCCTTCTATGAACTCATCCTGGGGGCGCTCGATCTCGGGCCGGGGGCCAAGTTTTATTACCTCGCCAACGACGAGCAGATGCGGGTCGTGGATATCCACCTGCTGCTGGCCGACCAGGTCCGCTTTGAAATGATGCGTCGCCTGGGATGGCTCCGGGAGTTCAGGGGGCGGGAGCTTGGCCTGATCGAGATGGTGCGGAATTTCGAAGCCGCCAAGCAGCACGCCCGTTCGATCCCGCCGCAGCTGAACGAGACACACCCCGCGTTTGCCGATTTTTCCCGCCTCACCGCCGGCGATAAGGAGGTGTTTATCCGCCGCATGCTGCGCGAGGCGATCGATGCGTTCAAGACGCAGCTGGGGGATTAGGCGGGGGGCGGTTACTCGTCGTTACGGGATTTAACGAGCGCGATCACTTGAGCCGGCGAGTGGGTGCGCATGATGTCGGTCAGCTGGGCGCGGTAGATCTGCACCGCGCTGATGCCGAAGACGCTCAGGTCATAAGCCCGCCAGCGGCCGTGCGACTTGAGCTTGCGGATCTCCACGGGGATGGCCCGGTCCATCCAGACCAGGGTTGCGGTCACCCGGGCGCGCGCGGGGCCGATGATCTCCTGGGATTCGATCCGGACGCGCTCATCGGTGTAGCGTTTCTGGAGCTCGCCCAGGTAGTACATCCCCAGAAACCGTGCAAAGGCGTCGACAAACTCCGCCCGCTCCCTTGCGGTGAAGGATTTCCATTTATCCGCCAGCACCCGCTTGGAGAACTCGGTGAAGTCGAACCACTGGGCCAGCTCCGCAAACAACCGCTCCCGTTGAAGGTGCTTTTGATCCGCCGCCTGATAGGCCGGGTCGTCCAGGATGCGGATCGCCGCCGCGATGCTCTTGCGGGAGGCCTGGGCCGGACCGTCCGTGGCGTCCGCCGCGGAGGCAGTTGCGGCTGCGCCGGAAAGAAGGAACATGACCGCGGCTGCCCAGCGGGCGATACGGCGCGTGCGTTGCAACATTTCTATTGACAATCTCACGGGTTCTCTATAATCGCTTATCACTCTTCATTCCACGGGCATCACACCCCATCACCGCTACAAGGAGGTCAGAATGACGAAAGCGGATTTAATCGAGGCCATGGCGAAGGACGCCGGCATTTCCAAGACCGCCGCCGGTGCGGCCCTGGATTCCTTTATCGACGGGATCGTCAAGAG